>JBCNVJ010000035.1:0-5290 GCA_039630255.1 Fervidobacterium sp.
TTACTTTTTATTAATTATCATTTTTAATCTCTACTTCTTGTTATTAAAATCATCCTGAGAAGTTGCAAAATTGCCATAAGTGTGGCTGCAACATAAGTCATAGCAGCCGACGAAAGCACAGCTCTTACACCTTTTAATTCATCTTTCGGCATCATTAGATTTCTCTCAAGAATCTTCATAGCACGTCTACTTGCATCAAATTCAACAGGAAGCGTTATTATTGAGAATAAGACAACAGCCAAGAAGAGTAGTATTCCAAATCGTGCAAGTCCAATTGCACCAGTTACTAGACCAATTATGAAGAATATCCAGGCTAAATTTGACGAAAAACTTGCAACAGGTGCTATAGCGTTTCTTATAACTATAGGAACGTAATTACTTGCATGTTGGATAGCATGACCGATTTCATGGGCTACAACACCAAGAGCAGCTATAGAATCACTTCCATATGTAGCCTGTGACAATCTTACCACCTTTTCTCTTGGATCGTAATGATCAGTCAAAGAACCAGGTATAACCTCAATTCTTACGTTGTAAAGTCCAGCTGAGTCAAGAATGAATCTTGCAAGTTCTGCTCCAGTCATACCAATACGAGATTTAACTTGAGAATATCTTGAGAAATTAGACTGCACCATGAGCTGTGCCCATAACGCTAAGAGTAATGCTGGAATCAAGATAATAAAGGTTGGATCGTAAAAAAGCATGTTTCCACCTCCTCAACACTTTGAACTTTATAATTCTGTTTTCAACCTCCAATATTCTTCGGCAAGTATACTCATATGAATTACATCCCAATAATGTCCTTTGTAATACCTACCTTGTCTCTCTCTTCCTTCTTGGATGAAACCACATTTTCCATAGACCCTTATAGCACGAGGGTTATTTTCAAATACCTTCAACCATATACGATTCAAATTCAGATATTCAAATCCATATTTGAGCATTAACTTTGTAGTTTCGGTACCTATACCTTTATTCCAATATGCAGGATCGTAGATAGCTATTCCGTATTCGGCACTCCTTGTTATCCAATCTATGTTCATAAATCCAGCTGTACCTACAAGTTTATCATCAACTTCTATACCCAATGTTAAATTGTTATGAGATATTGCATTTCGCCTTATCCATTCCTCCTCAAGAAAGTTATTAACAGGAAAGAATGAACTTAAAAATTCTTTTATCACTTCATTGTTTAAGTAATCAACAAGGATTCTTGAATCAGAAATTTCTAACGGCCTCAACTTAACCATATCACCTTTCATTATCAATGCACTCATCTCCTCTCATAGTTCTCAACAATGTTTATTATTTCTCTTAATCCGAGATTTCTAAGATGAACAATTTCAAGTTTATTTTTATTTTCATTCAGCTCGTCCAAGCTCATGATCTTCATTTTCTTTTCCGTGTTTACTTTGTACGTTACTGTGTAAAATTTCTCGTACCTTTCCCAAAATTCTTCAACAGTACCAAAAAAAGCAACTTTTCCAAGCTTTAACACCAAAATCTTATCACAAACTTCCTCAATTTCATCTTCATCGTGTGTGACATACAAGACTATCTTTCCAGCGTTTCGATACTGTTTCACTAAATTCTTAACCACTTGCTTAGTTTCAATATCAAGTCCTTCCGCTGGCTCGTCTAAAAGCACTATCTGAGGATCTTTCAAAAGACTTACAGCAATCGAAACTCTTTGCTTCTGCCCTTTTGAAAGATGTGATGGTTTTAGTTTTATAAAATCTTGAATGCCAACCCTCGATGAGATTTCACTTATAATAGCCGATGACTTAAATATTTTGTGGAAATATCTTAAATTATCCTCAACGCTAAGTTCTGGTATAAGTGCAACCTTTTCCGAGATGTATGACACAATCTGTCTATATTCGCGAATATTTTTAAAAACGTCTTTTTCATTAAAATAAATCATCCCTTTGGTTGGACGGAGAAAAGTTGCAACAATATTCAAAAGCGTACTCTTACCGCTTCCATTTTCCCCTATTATTGCAGCCACTTGTCCCGGAAAAAACTCCGCAGATATACCTTCTAGAATTTTTTTATTGTTCTTAAATTTTTTCTCAACGTCTTTAATTTTTAACATATAAAACTCCTCAAAATTGAAAATTTCACATCTTAGGAACTTTAATGATCAATCTATTATTACTGTCCAACTCAACCGATTGGTTCAATGACCTCACTTTTAAAGGATCAATATCTGAGTTTAAGTAAATAATCACATATGCCTTCTCCGTTTGGTTATAAATAATTTGAAATCCTTGAGGATGTGTTGATAAATAATTATTAGTCACAAGATAACCAATTATATCCCCGCTTGTCGGTGGATTTTGTTCCAAGGTTAGCATCTGAATTAATGCTTGATTAAGAACTCTAAAGTTCGAAGCAACATTGGTAGCCTTAGCTTGTTGGAGTGCGTTTATACCAACTGGTGTTGCAACAGACATTAATGCAGCTATTATCGACATCACAATAAGTAATTCAATCAGAGTAAATCCTCTTTTCAAACTTTGCACCTTCTTTTGGGGTAGTATGAAATTATGCTCTCACTGGCAAGACTATGTACATATAACCTCCTACATTCCTTGGATTAATTTGCAATGGACTAAGATTATCTACAAAATTGAATTCTATCTCTTTCTCATCGATATGACGTACAGCTTCGTTAAGAAACTTGGGATTAAAATTAACTATAAGGTCTTCTCCATCTTTTGTTACAGGTATACTTTCTACAACCTCTCCAAAATCAGAACTTTGGCTTGTGAGTTCCATAACATCGTCCGTAATCTTTAATTGTACCTTTTCATTTCCTCTTTTTGCTATTATCATAACACGCTTTAACGCTTCCGAAAAATCATCAAGGTTTAAAACTACTCTCGTCTTAAAAACCTTGGGAAGTACCCGTTTGTAATCTGGGAAATTTTCTTCAACGGTTCTCACAATTGTTGTTACATCTCCAGCGCTAAATGAAACAAGTGAGTGATCGTAAGTGATATTTATAATCGGTTCAGTTGTCGTCGATAACAACTTCTCAAGTTCTTTTACACTTTTCAGTGCAACTATAAAATCAAACTCGCTCTCTATATTAAGTTTTTGCTCAGCTAATGCAAGCCTATAACCATCACTTGCAACTAACCTTAAGAAGCCACCGTGAATCTCCCAGTAAACACCATTCAACGCTCGCATAGCAGTTTCAGTCGAAGCACAAAAGTTAACTCTATCAATCATTTCTTCTAATATTGATGTGTCTATACTAAAATTCACACCACTCTCATCTGCTTGTACGATAGGAAACCTTTCTATGTCAGTAACTGTTGCGATGCTGTATTTGGCTTTTCCACTCCTAATAATAAGTTTACCTTTTGAATATTCGAATGTTACTTCATCTTCGGGGAGATTTTTGACAATATCATCTATCAACTCTGCATCAACCGCAAATGGTTCATTTCCTTCGTATTCTCCAATCTGCACATCAGAAATAACCGAAGTTTGCAAATCAGTCGCATGGATTCTTAAATGACCGTTAACAGGTTTAAATAACAAACACTGTAAAATGGGGTCTACAGTTCTTGAGCCTATTGCAGAAGATGCAATTGAAATTTTTTTCTCGATCTCTGATTTATTCACTGTGAATCTTAACATTCATTTGCTCCCTCCTTTACAGCTTTGTTCTTAAGAATTCATTGTCTACTATTTCAATAAATTCTTTCACTATATTTGGATCAAATTGCATTCCAGAGTGTTCAATCAGTTCTTTCTTTGCCTCTTCAACTGTTAATCCTTTTCTGTAAGGTCTGTCACTTATCATTGCATCCCATGCGTCCACAATTGTTATTATACGGGAAATAATTGGAATATCATCACCTTGCAAACCGGATGGATATCCTTTTCCATCCCAACGCTCATGATGGTGAAGAACATATCTTGCCAATTCTCTTAGCTCACTTGAAGTTGAGAGAAAGTCATGCCCGTAAATAGCGTGCTTCTTGATAATCTCATACTCCTGTATAGTAAGCTTACCTTCTTTATTAAGTATAGCTGATGGCACAACAATTTTTCCGATGTCGTGCACTAGTGCAGCCCAATAAGTCTTCTTTATCATCTCGTCGTTTAATCCAAGCTTTTCAGCAAGTAAAGAAGCTAAATTGGCAACATTCTTCGAATGTCCCTTAGTATATGGATCATGGTATTCAAGAATGCGAATGATAGTTAATATCATATCTTTTTGAAACTTGCCTTGACTGGACAGATAGTTGTGTGTAGCTATGAACGATGTAAAAAATCCACTTAAACTCTTTAATGTCTCTATCTCTTCCGAAACAAACGGTGAATCACGTTCGATTATAAGCTTAGCCTTTAGCTCACCTCCAATGTGTATGTCAGAAACAAGAAATTTTGAATCTTTTGTTGAAGTATTTGAGGATGGATCAAGCAACCAACCGATTTTTTCTTTTTCTACAACGTAAACTCTTTCAGCAGAGTAAGGTAAGTCTGTTTTTTTAATATTTTTGAGTTCAATCGCTGAAGACTTATGATCGATCCCTGTATGTGAAACAACTTTTCCAAATTCACCGTCAAACGTTATCAAGTAACTACTTTTCACTCCTTCAAGAAAACTAAGGGAAACTTCATGCATATTTTTGTAAAAGAGTTCTTCCCTTTGAACAACTATATCTCTGAATTTAGTTGATAAGTCTCTGAGTTTTTGCATCTGTTTTGACAAATATTTTATTTTTGTCTTCTTTTTGTGATTTCTATGTATTAGAAAGAAATTAAGCAAAACTGAGATGACTAAGAGTATAACAAATACAATAACGTTCACCTTGAAACCTCCTGATAAGCGTGCTTTGTTTAGAATAATGAGTAAATTCCATTTCAATTTCAACCACTACTTGTAACTTTAACAATTTTGACATTCTGGTCCTTTTTAATAACTCTATCCTCTGTATATAGTTCACCATCAACAATGATCAAATGTTCTTCAGGATTCAAATTCAATCTCTTCATCAACTCATACCCTTTCAAAGATTCACTAAATTCATAGATTTTGAATTCATACTCTACCTTCAAAATAAGACACCCCTTGTAACATAGAGCTAAAGCATTCGACTAAATTACTTTTATAGTTCTTCAACAATATAGACATAATCTCCTGTCTTAAGCATTGCAGCATTTGCTTCATCAGTATCCACGTGAAATTCAAGAGCAAATTTTTCACTTACTCTTATAAGTACATCGTCAAATATAAGTTTTCGACCTTCTTTTTCAACAACAACTTTTA
>JBCNVJ010000036.1:0-10606 GCA_039630255.1 Fervidobacterium sp.
TTCCACACATTGGAAGAAGTTGACAAAAGCAGAATACATTTTGAAAAGTGGTAATTAATTTTAGGAAAGGAGATGTTTTATCTTGAGAACAAACAAAGATAAGGTTGTCAAATTATCGATCCTTGTTGAAGTTGCACATCCTATTGTACGTATGCCAGTTGTTGATGGAGAAGGGAACTCGCATTATCTCCCAGGTGTCGGTGGAATAACTTACAACTTTGGTTTGGGTGATAACGCATTTGATATTCATGGAGACCATATCGAACCAGACATCAGCGCCAAACACAGCAATAAAGATTTCAACCCCACATGTATGGCATTAGCTTGCATTGGAAACGAAGCAACTGTGGTTTCTGGTGATAGTAAAGGTATGAAGGGATATGTTATTGGAAAGCATGGAGGTATAGATCATATACTCATATGGTTACCAGAAAAAGAAAAACTAGTAATAGGAGATAAAATACAAATCAAAGCCTACGGACAAGGTTTGGAGTTAGTAGACTATCCGAGAGTCAAGCTCTTTAATATTGATCCAGAATTATTTGAAAAAATACCAATTCAGGAAAGGGATAGTAAATTGTATGTACCTGTTACAGCAAAAGTTCCAGCCTATCTTACAGGTTCAGGAATTGGTGCAGGTAATCCAGCAGCAACAGATTACGACATGAACACACTTGATAAAGATGAAGTAAAGAAACTTGGATTAGATAAAGTTAGAATAGGTGATTTAATAGCAATTGAAGATCATTATAACGGTGATGGCGCAGGAGGTTATAAACTTGGTGCAATATCAATAGGTGTGGTAGTCCACTCTAACTGTTTTAAAACAGGACATGGACCTGGGATCGTGATAATAATGACTTCAAAAGATGGTCAAATAATACCGGTAATCAACGAATCAAGCAACATCAAAAATTACCTTGGAATATAGAAATACTCTAGTGCTTTCAAAAAACCTGCGTCTCATTTTGACGCAGGTTTTTTTGTATCAAATATTCTAATCAAAAGCCAAACTGTGATAAACTGCATGAGAATAAAAATTCTTGTATTAATCATGCCCTCTTGTTTTTCATCAACGATTATGCCAAAATACAGGCTGCTAAACAAAATTGTATATTGTGGTATAATCTGAAAGGTGATTCATATGTAATATGAAATATGATTCATATTAAATGTTTTGTAAACAGTAATACTATCTTTCCAATCTTTAACATTTTACAAGGAGGAAGATGTATGAAGTATGCAAAAATTATATCATCTGGTATGTACGTACCTCAGAAGGTTATGAGTAACGCCGAATTTGAAAAACTAACAATGTTCACTATCGATCCATATTTTTCTGAAGTCATAGGAATCAACCATCGACACATTTCTGAAGACTGGGAAACTCCAACTTATATGGCAGCACAAGCCTCGAAAAAGGCACTTCAACGTATTGGGATGAACCCTGAAGAGCTTGATTTAATCATAGTCGGAACTGACACCCCAGAATCTGTATCTCCACCAGATGCATCTCGAGTTCAATATTTAATCGGCGCACATAAGGCTGAACCGCTGGCATTTAACGTGAATGCCTCTTGTGCCAATGGCGCTTTATTACTTGACATAGCAGCAAGGTATATAGCCATGGGGGATTACAAAAATGTACTCGTTGTTGGCACTTATGCTATGACGAAGTTCCTTAGTTGGAAATATTCTTGGGAAGCACTTTTTAGTGATGGGGCTGGTGCCATTGTTTTAACAGCCTCAGACGAACCTGGTTACATCGGTAGTGTTTCCAGAGCTGATGGAAGCTGGTGGCAAAATTGGGGAATTTATATGGGAGCAGGTACAATGAATTTGCAAGGTTTTGAAAGAGGTTTGCATAAATTAGATCTGAGATCTGCATATCCTTCAACAATTAATGAAGAAGGTTGGCCTATGCTTATCAATAAATTGATGGAAAAATACCATATCGCTAAGGAAGATATAGGCATGATATTCTTCACACAGGTTAGAAAAAAAACTATAGAAAAAGTCATGGAAACAATGCAGTTACCAACAGAAAAAGCTCACATGATAATGCACAAATATGGTTACACCGGTTCTGCATGTGTATATATGGCATACGATGACGCATTCGATGAAGGAAGACTCTCGGATCTTAAAGATAAAGTTATTATCTTCTTAACCTCGGGTGTTGGATTCCAACAAGTTGCAGTTGCATTTAGAGTATAGTTTATAAGGTTTTGCTACTTTGCTTTATTCTTTTAATAGAACAAGAAACGCAATTCTAATGGAAGGTGGGGTAGTTTGGAAAACAATTTTTCAGCTAAAGTCAGTAATTCAAAAAAGAAAACACAAAAGCGTATACCGCAAAGAGTTGATGGTGTTGAATCAAAGAGCAAGATAAAAAATTCAGCAATACAACTGTTTAGTACCCGTAGTTTTTCAGATGTATCAGTATCACAGATTACCAAACTGGCAAATCTAAGTACAGGAGCATTCTATCAATATTATATAAACAAAGACGAATTATTTAGAGAGATAACTGAAGAGTTTTTTGCAGAACTTGAAGCAAATTTAAGAGGAGATACTCTCAAGGACGTAGGATTAAAGTTTTTAAACTTTTCATTTGAAAGGTCAGATTTTGTGAAAATAGTTCATTTAAACGAATACTCGTTTGAATGGTTAAGAAACGAGTACGAAAATATACTGAGGAAAGTATCAAGAGAATTCGGACTCACTCATGTTGGACATTTTTATTTCTGGTCACCTCTAAAATTTATAGTGGCGTTTTTTGATCTTTTGGAAGTTGATATAGACTACGAACATTTTATAACTTTGATTTTAGATGGTGCTATTGCTCAATGCGAAGAAAAAATCCCAGAAAGTGTTTTCGATTTTACACCTTTAAGGCACGTGTTAGAAGATGATGAGAAAAGAGAGCAAATACTTGCAAGTGCCGAGAGTTTGTTCGGACTGTATGGATATGAGAAAACCTTGGTATATGATATTGCTAAGGCTTCAGGAATAGCAGTGGGAACATTTTATCTGTATTTTAAAAATAAAATACAAGTGTTACGCGAACTTGTTAGATGGATCAGTAAAGGTTTAAGATACAACGTAAAACTTGCCGTTGAAAAATTTAGCTTTCATAATCGCATTATCCAAGAAATAGCTGGTCTGTATGCTTTCTTGAAATTTTTCAAAGTTCATTCCAACATGTACAAAATTGTTCGAGAAAGTCAATCTGTAGACAGAAACATCGCAAAAGAGTATTACAATTCTATCTATGAACCCTACACCAATAGTTTAAAAAAAGCTGTTGCACAGGGTCAACTTGTTTTAAAAAAGACGTACAACACAGAAGAAGAAATAAGTTACGTAGTTCTCTTGTTAATGAGTTTTGGACATTATGCTGGTGAGAAATACCTTCTAACAGGGCATATAAACGGTGAAAAAGATGAACAAATCCAAAGCTTTCTCTTAGAGCTTTACGAGTACATATGCAGAGGTTTGGAGGTGTCACGATGAATGTTGATAAGCTTTATAAAGAAAAGCTCGTTGATATAGATTACGTACTTTCCATCTTAAAAGACAACTGGACAATAGTTGTTGGTATGACACCAATGGAACCAAAGGTTTTTCAAAGAAACCTACATCGTACAAAAGCGATTAATCTTGAAATATTCACTTGCTTGAACACAGAACCATACGAATATTGTACTAATCCTGAGTACTTTCAAAAGTTCAGTAACTACTCATGGTTTTTTGGTCCACACAATAGAAAACTTTCTAAAAATACCTATTACGTGCCAAATAATTTACATCAGGCTGCAACAAATCTTATAGAAACTACTAAGATAAACATGTTTGTAGGAGTTGCTTCATCCATGGATTCGAAAGGTTTTTTTACTTTGTCTGCGAGTGTCGTGTATGAAAAGGATGTTATTGAACATGCTGATTTAGTTGTATTGGAAGTTAACCCCAATGCTCCGCGAACGCATGGTGATACACAAGTTCATATCTCAGATGTCGATTACATAATCGAGGTAGATTATGAACTACCTCAGGCAGAACTACTTGAACCATCAGATTCTGAGCGTAAGATTGCGGAAAATATAGTTGAGCTCATAGAAGACGGTGCAACATTGCAACTTGGTATTGGAGGTATACCGAATGCAGTTGCAAAATTCTTAAAAGGAAAAAAAGATTTAGGTGTCCATACTGAAATGTTCACAGAGAGTATGATTGAACTTTTTGAGGAGGGAGTGATAACAAATAAAAGAAAAAGTATCTGGAATGGGAAGTTCGTTTGCACGTTTGCGTATGGCTCAAAAAAAATGTATCAATTTTTAGACGAGAACCCAGCTGTATTATTTCTTAGAGGGAAATACGTGAATGATCCTTACGTTATATCGCAAAATGAGAAAATGATAAGTATCAACACTGCATTGATGGTAGACTTAACTGGTAACGTCTGTTCTGAAGCAATTGGCACATCACATTACAGTGGCACTGGAGGTCAACTCGATACTCACAGAGGTGCAGTAAAAAGCAAAGGCGGAAAGGGTATAATTGCTATGAGATCAACTGCGAAAGATGGTACAGTCTCAACTATCGTTCCAACGTTGCCACAAGGCTCTCCAATCACAGTACCAAGACAGGAACTTGATTATTTAGTTACGGAATGGGGTGCAGTTAGGTTAAAGGATTACCAACAAGAAAACGGGCATTAGCATTAATATCAGTTGCGCATCCGGATTTTAGACAAGAGCTCAAAAAGGAAGCAGAAAAGTTGGGAATAATTTAGCAAAAATATAAGCTTTTTTTATCATAACACAGGAGGTGGGTTCTATGAGAAAACTTTTAGGTATTTTGCTACTCTTAGGTCTTTTTGTAAGTTTATTCGCTGAGGTTGGCGTATATAGCGACAAAGTAGTTATTGGAACTTTCCAAGCATTATCAGGACCATACGCAATCATCGGTCAAGAAATGACTAAGGGAATGAGAGCATATTTCAACTGGATAAACAAGCGTGGAGGAATACATGGCAGGACCATAGAATTAATCGTAGCAGATGATCAGCTCAATCCTGCTAAGACTGTTGTTGAGGTAAAAAGATTGGTGGAGCAAGACAAAGTCTTTGCAATCGTTGGTGGACTTGGCACGTACGGTTGTTTAGCCGTTATGGATTATCTTGAACAAAACAAAGTACCTTTTGTCTACCAAGGTGCAGGTACATCCAAACTTGTTGTACCACCAAAAAAATACATATTTGGAGTTCAACCAGACTATACACTTGAGGGAACACTTATAGCCAAATTTGTTGCTGAAATCAATAACTTCAAGGCACCAGCGATAGTTTACATGAACAACGACATAGGGCTTGAAGGTTATGCAGCTTTCAAAGATAAATTAGCAGATTACAAACGTCAAACAGTGGCGGAAGTTTCATATAACCCAGCTGATACAGACTACAGTGGTTTAGTCGTAAGACTTGTTGAAAAGAATCCAGATGTCATAGTTATTTATGGCTTATTGACAGACACTATAAGGTGGGTAAAAACAATAAGAGATTACGGACTTAATAGCAAGATTATAACAATCTATCCAAACGCCGATCCATCTTTCATAAATCTCGCAGGAAACTATGCAGAAGGGATAATATTCACCGGTTGGGTACCACTTGCTACACCTGATAGACCAGAATTCGTCAGAGATTATCAAAGAGCATTTTCGATATTCCAGGAAAGCTATCCAAAACAAAACATGTCTTCGTATGCAGTTGCTGGTTTTATAGCTGCTGAGGTATTTACAGAAGGACTTGTAAGAACTGGAAAGAATCTTACAAGAGAGGGACTTGTAAAAGCACTTGAAAGCTTCAAAGGATGGAATGGTATACTTGCAAAAGATATTACTTGGGGCCCGAATGTAAGACGTGGTAAATCCTCAATGTACTTTATGGTTGTTAAAAACAAACAATTTGTACCATTGACAGATTTAATAAGACCATAATATTTTTGCTGAACGTAGCGCACAGAAATGTGCGCTACGTTTTGTTATTCTAATCTTATGAACATCTAACTGAGTGAGGTGAGTTAGTTGCTAAGACTTGAAAATATTACAGTCAGATTCTCTGGACTTGTTGCTGTAGATAATCTAAATATGATCGTCAAAGAAGGTGTGGTACATTCGTTAATAGGACCAAATGGCGCGGGTAAAACAACCGTTTTTAACGCTATATCAGGACTCGTTAAACATAATGGAAAGATATATATCCACGATAAAGACATTACAAACATACCCGTTCACAGACGTGTAGAGTATGGATTAGGAAGAAGTTTTCAAAACGTTATAATTTTTAAATATCTGACAGTACTTCAAAATTTGATGCTTGGTTATCATCATTCGTTAAATTATTCCATATTGGACGAAATATCTGATACTAAAAAACACCAAAACTACGAAAAAAGAGCAATGCTAAAGGCAATTGATGTAGCAGATTTGATAGGTATAAAGAACCTACTTGGTGTGTATGCAGGAACCTTGCCGTACGGCTATCAAAAATTGATAGATGTTGGCAGAGCCTTAATGAGTGAGCCTAAAATACTCCTTCTTGACGAACCCGCAGCGGGTTTGACAGAGAAGGAATCAGATATCTTGAAAGAAAAGATTAGAAAAATCAAAGACTACGGCATAACGGTGTTACTCATAGAGCATGACATGCGAATGGTTATGGATATATCTGATGAAATAACGGTAATCAATTTTGGAAAAAAAATTGCAGAAGGCAAACCGGAAGAAATAGTAAATAACGAAGAAGTTATAAAAGCTTATCTTGGCACAGGTTTCGAAGAGGTGAATCTTGATGACAGATAAACTTGGAGATATAGTAATTAGTAAATTACAGGTTTGGTACGGACCCATACATGCAGTTAAAGGTGTGGATGTGAAAATTGAGGCAGGTAAGATAACTGCTATTCTTGGTGCAAATGGAGCGGGTAAATCATCCACGTTGAAAGCCCTAGCTGGTGGGGTGAAATACATAGGAAATATACTCCTTGGTAATGAAACGATAGATAAGCTCTCTGTTCACAAAAGAGTTGAGAAGGGAATTGTACTCTGCCCAGAAGGGAGAGGAATATTTTACACTATGAGTGTTAAAGAAAACCTCTTAGCAGGTGCTTATAGGAACAAAAAACCAGATTTTTCACTTGTTTTTGAGACATTTCCGATTCTGAGAGAAAGACTCAAGCAAACAGCTGGTACACTTTCAGGTGGTGAGCAACAGATGTTAGCCATTGCCCGTGCACTTATGAGTAATCCGAGATATCTATTGCTTGATGAACCCTCCTTGGGATTAGCACCTGTTATCGTTAATAAGATAGCTGAAGTAATCAAGAGAATAAATGATTTTGGCATTACCGTTGTTCTTGTAGAACAGAATACTTCACTTGCCTTAAACATATCACACTACGCTTATATATTCGAAAATGGAAAAGTAGCCGCAAGTGGAAGTTCGAAGGAATTACTTAGAAGCGACATTATCCGTGAAAAATATCTCGGAGGTGCTAAAAGGTGATTAATCAAATATTACTCGGTTTATCCACTGGCGCAATGTATTCCTTAGTTGCTATAGGTTTGGTGATGATGTACAAAGTAAGTGGTGTAATGAACTTTGCTTATGGAAACATGGGAATGTTTATGACTTATATAATTTGGTGGATCACCAGCATGTTGAATATAAATCTTTACATAGGAATAATAATCGGAATATTCCTCGCGGCATTTATGGGAATTAGTGTGGAAAGATTTGGACTTAGACCTATCAGACACCTTTCTCATGGTTCTATGCTTATCGTAACATTTGGAATCCTTATGATATTGGAAGGATTAGCTGTACAAATTTGGGGAACAGAATATAAATCTTTTCCTGAGCTTGTTAGTGGTACACCTTTTGTTTTTAAAGGAGAATTTGGTGTAATAGTACTTAGAAAACAAGACATTTTAGTCTTTGTTACTCTTACCATCATATCTCTTTTAATATTCATATTCACAAAATACACAAAATTTGGAATAGCTGTCCGGGCCGTTTCTGAAAATGAAGAAATTGCAGGATACATGGGAATAAACGTTGGAAGTATATTGGCATTTTCCTGGGCTTTCGGTGTAAGCATGGCAGCACTTGTTGGTGTAATTGCCGCTCCGAAGGTCTTTGTCTCACCTGTGATGCTAACTTTTTACCAAATTCAGGGCTTCACAGCGGCTGTTTTAGGTGGATTTGAAACATTTGCAGGTGCTGTATTTGGTGGATTGATACTTGGGGTAATTGAAAAACTTGTCGGAAACTATATCTCGGAAGGATTCAAAGCAACGATTTCACTTATCATAATAATACTTGTATTGATATTCTTCCCAAAGGGACTGTTTGGCAGAAACGTGAGGAGGAGAGTATAATGATATGGATTGTCTTGGCAATCATTCCTTTCTTGCTTCTTAAAAATGCATTCATAATGACTATTTTAAGTCTTGTGGGCATTTATACAATCGCCTCCATGGGGTTAAACATAATTATGGGGTACTCCGGTCAAATATCAATTGGTCATGCTGCATTCATGAGTATTGGTGCTTACACTTCCACACTCTTAGTCATGCATTACAATCTTCCTGTTGTTTTTGGTATATTAATCAGTGGAATTGTTGCTTTCTTGTTCGGACTGATAATTGGATTTCCAGCTTTAAGACTGTCTGGGTTTTATCTTGCCATAGCCACTATGGGATTTGTGGTAGCAGTTGAACAATTATTTGGTTCACTTGAGCACATAACTGGTGGACATGCAGGTATAAGGGGCATAAAATTTCCGTATATTTGGAACTCAGATTTAGAAAAATACCTTCTTGTGCTTGCTTTTGTTTTCACATCATACATTTTGATGACAAGATTAATAAATTCTAAAACTGGAAGAGCATGGATGGCTATAAGAGAAAATGAAACAGCAGCTTCTGTTGTAGGTGTGAACATAGCATTTTCAAAAGTATTGGCATTTGCAATTGGTTCTATGATGGCTGGAATAGCTGGTGCACTCTATGCACATGTTATTGGTTACATAGCACCAAGTGACTTTGGAATTGCAAAATCACTTGATCTACTTGCTATATCAGTTATCGGTGGAATGGCATCTGTGGATGGTCCACTTTATGGCTCACTTATTTACGTTGCTTTACCGTTTTTCTTCAGCAGAATGCACATATCAATGTCCATTATCTTTGGTACGATACTAATATTCGTTGTACTATTCATGCCTCTTGGTGTAAGCTACTACTTTTCAAGATTTAGATCGAAATACATCACTAAGATCTCTGCGTTCTTCAAAAAAGGTAGGCGACCATACGGAAAATTTATCGACACAAAAATCGGCAAAATACATTATGTGAATGCTGGCAGTGGAAATATACCAATAGTTCTGATTCATGGGAACTTTGCATCAGCACGCTTTTTTGAACCTTTGTTGAAAAAACTCCCATCAAAATTCTCCGCTTATGCTTTAGACTTACCTAATTTTGGATATTCTGTTTCACTAAACGGTGACATTACAATAGAAAAATACGCTGAAGCTGTTGAACAATTTGTTAATGCTCTCAACCTAACCAACTTCATACTTTTAGGTCACTCACTTGGAGGAGCCGTTGCTATGAGCTACTCGATTAAGTATCCAGAAAAATTAAGAAAGCTTATACTTGTTGACCCCTCACCAATCAATGGATTACCAATCTCAGAAGAAACCATAAAATTTATAAAAACATATCAAAATAATCCACAGCTGATAAAAAAAGCACTTATGTTCAATGCTCCAACATACGATAACGAAAGGTTTTTTGAAAAAATCACATCAGATGCATTAAGAATGACACCAAATGCATTCGAAGGTAATGCCAGGGCTTTAGCAAAATACAACTACATTGAACAAGCAAAAGGTGTAACCATACCTGTTGTAGTAATTTATGGAGATAAAGACGTCTTACTAACACTCGATCAAATGAAAATAACAGCACAGGCTTTTCCAAATGGAAAATTAATCGTACTCAAAGATATAGGTCATAGTCCTGTTGTCGAAGATGTTGAAAGTGTCATAAAAATAATTGAAGAACAATAAATTGGGGGACTTGCCCCCAATTTTTTCTGAGAACAGATATCAAGTGTGAGTTGAATTAATTTATAAAATATTTCTAATATACTACTTCTATCGCTTGTACTTGACCTTCCCTTACCATTTCTGAATACGGCCGTGGGATTATTCCACCTTGAATCTTGACTTTTTCTGTTCCAATGTTCAACATTACATACTTTGCACAACTTAATTTATACGTATCAACTCTTCGCGGATTATAATATGTCACCACACAGTTGCCAAGGAATCTGAAAGAAACCTTACCTTCCTCATCGAATAGCCAACCCGGTAATACTGGTTTAAATTTAAGCATAAGCTCGCCACCTTCGTATTCAAAAGGTGAATCGCCAACAAACATAAACCACCATATGCTTAAAAACTCTGCAGTGGCACCACTAAGCCTTGCTACAAAACCACTTCCATGCAGTGTTTCGTCAGGATTTGCACTACTG
>JBCNVJ010000037.1:0-1863 GCA_039630255.1 Fervidobacterium sp.
TGCATTCCTTCAACTTCTATAATTATTATTCCGTCATTGAGCGCTTGAACAAGTTGATCGAAACTTTTCTCACCGGATTGAACCAACAAATTGATTGGTGCAATACTTGCGCCTTGCGCATTTCCAGTTGGTTCAACATTATCTTTTTTTGCAGTTTTTAAGTTGTGTAAATAAGTCTTAAGTACACCATTTTCTACGATAAACTTTTCTTTTGTTGGAACTCCCTGTGTATCAAATGGAGAAGCTATTATGCTTAATGGATGATATGGGACGTCTTTGATACTTAACTTTTCAGACGCGATTTTTTCTCCAAGTTTACCTTTGAGAGGTGATAAATTCTTGTGCACATTATCTGCGTTAATCATGTGAATAAATAAACCAAGGATATCTGCAAAAACATTATTCCTCAAAATAACTCTGTACTTTCCACTTTTTACTGACCTTGAACCAATTAAAGCAATCGCTTCGTCACGAGCTTGTATGCCAACAAAAGATGGATCAATCTGTTCAGGCTTTTTTCCAACAATAAATTCGAAGGCAGACCTTGGAGAAGTATCTTTTGCAACTGCCATTGAGTACATGAATCCACCACCACTGGTAAATGCAACATCAAGTCCAAATGTATTAACGATCCTTGATTCAACCATTTGATCGCCGTATACTGCAATATCACTTAAAATGAGTTCACTTTCCCGTATTTTCTTATGTGCGATTTCTACGTATGACAATCTTTGACTCACTGAGAGATTTTCAAATTCCATATTGTATGGCTGTATGTTCGGATAATTTCCTTTTCCATCGTAAAAGTATTCAGTGTCCTCACTATCGATTATAGAAATGTTTTCATATGCATCCTCAAAGACCCTTTCAGCTGCATCTAATGTTTCTGTATAGGAGCTACCCAACTTTCCATCTTTCAAAACAGAAACAGTTATCTTGAATTTTCCAGCGTCAGTATATTGATCCATAGTACCGTTTTGGTATCGAACTTGAAAATTTCTATTTTTTGAATAGCTTATCTGTACTTCAACATTCTTTTCCCTTGCAAGTGCAAATATTTTATCTTTGAAAATTTCGAAATTCGTTGTTTTCATTTATTTCGCCCCCCAACAATTATTTCTTTAACCTTTATAGTTGGTTGTCCAACATCAGCAGGTATGCTGCCGCTATATGATCCACACATGCCTTGGCCTCTTGCTACGTCATTTCCTACCATTTCTATTTTTTGAATAATTTCATAACCTTTTCCAATCAGTGTTGCGCCTTTCACCGGTTTGGTAATTTTACCATTTTCTATCAAATAACCTTCATTTACAGCAAAATTGAATTCACCTGTTGCCGGATTGACAGAACCTCCTCCCATTGTTTTAGCATACAAACCATACTCAACAGATGCAATTATCTCTTCTGGATGATAATCACCTGGCAGTATAAACGTATTACTCATTCTTGATGTAGGTGCGAATGTATAATCTTGTCTTCTTCCACTACCAGTAGAAGGCATTCCCATTCGTCTTGAGCCAAGTTTATCTATCAAATAACTCTTTAAAACGCCTTTTTCTATCAACAAGTTTCTCTGAGTAGGAGTCCCTTCATCGTCTACATTCGCACTCCCCCAAGCATTTGGTATAGTAGCATCGTCAACTGCACTAACACACTCAGCAGCAATTTTCTGTCCAAGCTTACCAGCAAAAACAGACATTCCACGTGCAACGGAAGAAGCTTCAAGAGCGTGTCCTACAGCCTCATGGAATATAACTCCACCAAATTCGTTAGAAATAACAACCGTCATTTTTCCAGCTGGTGCTGGTTGTGCATCAACCATTCTTACTGCTATACGTGCTGCTCTTATACCAGCTTGTT
>JBCNVJ010000038.1:0-1426 GCA_039630255.1 Fervidobacterium sp.
TTCCAAGATGCTATGGAATCTCTCAAGAAACTAAACTTCGATGAGTATATAAAAATTCATGTTAAAAGTGGAGGAAAACTTTTGGGTATCTGTCTTGGAATGCAACTTCTATTTGAAAAAAGTGAAGAGGTAAAATTTAACAGCACTGACAGAGAATCCGAAGGACTTAAGTTGATAAAAGGAAATGTCATCAAACTAAAATCAAAAACTTTGCCACACATTGGTTGGAACCAAATTACATTTTTGCGAGAAACAATTTGCGGAATCTCGAAGTTTAACAACCCTTCTTTTTAATTCGTCCACAGTTACAAAGTAGTCTGTGACAAAGAATTAATCATAGCGGAAACTGAGTACGATGGAGAGAAAATCCCGGCAATCGTTAAGTATAAAAACATAGTTGGAATACAGTTTCATCCAGAAAAAAGTCATACAGATGGTTTATCACTCCTGAGTGAGGTGATAAAATGTTAGTCATACCGGCTATAGATATATACAATGGTAACATCGTACGTATGATAAATGGAAAAAAAGAACAAACTATAGTCTATGAAACAGGAAAAGAGAAAATACTGAGAAAAATCGAATATTTCTTGGAGAACGGACTGAATTTAGTTCATATTGTCGACTTATCAAAAGCCATAGATGGTAGTGATAAGAATTATGAAATAATCACTGAAATGTCACGCTGTGGTCTTTCACAATTCATACAACTTGGTGGAGGTATTCGAACATTTGAATATTCAATTAAACTCTACAATCTTAGTTTCAAAAGGCAGGTGTTAGCAAGTTTGGTACTTAAAAACGAAGAGATTGTAAGTAAGCTCATTCAGATGTAGAAGCTGATGGAACATTGAAAGGAAGGGATCTAAAGATTACAAAGAATTTAGCAAATCAAACTAGATTAAAAATCACTGTAGCAGGTGGGATAAGTTCTGTTTATGACTTAGAGAATATTAAATCTTGATGCAAAGAATACAGCAACATAACGGGCCTAATAGTTGGTAGGGCGTACTACGAAGGAAGAATAACACTAAGGGAGATGAGCTTTTATGCTAGCTAAAAGACTCATAGCTTGCCTCGATGTTAAAGATAACGTAGTTGTTAAAGGTAAACAATTTGAGAATTTAATTTACGGTGGTGATCCTGTAGAACTTGCAAAAAGATATGCACAGATAGGCATCGACGAATTAGTATTCCTTGATATAAGCGCCACGTATGAGAAAAGGAAAACCTTGATCCAGCTTGTTGAGAAAGTAGCCGAACAAATAAATATACCTTTTACAGTAGGTGGCGGTATAAACTCCTTGGAACTCGCTTCTGAGCTGATATACAAAGGTGCTGATAAAGTGAGTATAAACACTGCAGCTGTTGAAAATCCAAAGTTGATAACACAGATCGCAGACCGTTTTGGTTCACAAGCTGTTGA
>JBCNVJ010000039.1:0-6218 GCA_039630255.1 Fervidobacterium sp.
ATTTAACCTAAATAACTACAACGATCCTCAACAAAGAGAAAAAGCGATCTATCATTGGACACCAGATATAAGTAATTACAACGATCCTGCCCAAAAGTTGAACTACCAAATGAGTGGATTAGACGATTTGAACACGGAAAACCCTGAAGTAATTAAGGCACTTAAAGAATCTTATACATATTGGATAAAAGAAGTTGGAGTGGATGGCTTCAGGGTTGATACTGCTATGTATGTTCCAAAAACGTTTTTTGATGAATTTTTTAAAGCAGCAGATGGTGTTTTCAGTTTGAAAAAAGAATTCATAGCATTCGGCGAAACTTGGCTTTCTTCAAAGCCATACGAATCCACGTCAGATTATGAGATTTCATCTTATTTTGAACATGGATTTAACTCTATGCTTGATTTTACACTAATGGAGGAAATAAGAAGAGTTATAAAAGGTGGACAACCTACAGATTACCTTGCTTACCGACTTGAATTAAGAAACAACATTCTTAAGAAGGGACTACTTGTAACATTCATAGACAATCACGATATGGAACGATTCGGAAAAGGCGTGACACCGAATATAACAAAACAAGCGCTTGGTTTACTACTTACTCTACCTGGCCTTCCCGTAATATACTATGGCACAGAGCAATATTTTGAAGAAACAAGAGCTTCCATGTTCAAAAGTGGCTGGGGCTCTATGGGTCAAGATCATTTCAATGTTGAAAGTGATATGTACAAATTCATAAAGGAAACTATAGAATTTAGAAAATCGCACCCAGCAACTCGGTATGGTGAAGTTAAGGTTTTGCTTTCTGAAAAACGTGGTGCTGGTCTTCTTGTTTACACATTAACCTCGGAGCAAGAAGAACTTTTTGTTGTGTTGAATACGTCAAACGAACCAAGAATAACGAATTTCAAATCTCATTATGATCCTGGTACAGTACTTGAACCAATATACAACGCGACAGGGGGTACAAGTACACCAATAGTTGTAAAAGAACAAGGATACATAACATTTAGAATCCCGGGAAGAAGTCTTACCGTATTCTCGGTATCAAAGCAAAAAGAAGAAGTATACAAACCTAACGTATATGTAAATATCGGGGTAAAAAGCGGAGAGAAAGTAACAAAACTTTATGAAGTCAAAGGAGAAACCAATGCAAGAACAATATATCTTTACATCGACAGAAGAGTCGAAAATGAATTGAAAATAGAACCAAAAGATGGAAAGTTTTCATTCCTTATCGATCCGTTCAAACTCGATCCAGGTGAACACACGTTACTTATTAGAGCAGTTGGAAAAAATGTTAAAGATACAATTTACACCGAAGAAGTCCTGTTCTACGTAGAACTCGAAAAGAAGTTACTCGCTGAAACAAAAGATGAATTGGACGACGATATTGGTCCTTTTGGTACATATTTATACCCAACTGATGTAACATTTAAACGTCAGATGGATATCGTTGAAGCCAAAGTTGAAAGTATAGGGAGTACTCTAATAATCTCTGTCAAACCGAGAGATCTTACAAAAAGTTGGGGACCTCCTTTTGGATTCGACCATGTTACGTATCAAATATTCATAGACGATCCAAAAAAGGTTGGCATGAAATTCCTACCATTACAAAATTATGAGTTTTCTGATTGGGACTGGGACTATGAAATATTTGCAACAGGTTGGTCAAGTGCAATCTATACATCACAGGGAGCAAGAAAAGATAAATTTGGTATTCAAATTGGTTCTCCAGAAATCTTTGTAGAAGATGGATGGGTGAAGATGCTAATTAAAGGCGACTGGATCGGTAATCCGAGCGATTTCACTGGTTGGACGATATATATCACAAGTTGGGATTACGACGGTATTGAAAGTAGATTTAGACCTCTACAACAAGAACCAAAAGCTTACATAATGGGTGGAGGCAATCCCACAGACCCATTAATAATGGACGATTGCTGGCTTGAGATAAAGTGAAAATAAATAAGAGCCCCTTTAGGGCTCTTTTATTTTTGGTTATTCGGATTTCCGTTCTTTCCAAAACCTTGAAACAACTTCGTAGCTTACAAAGAAAATAATTATGGCAGATACTAATCCCGCAATTGGATTATCAAAAATTCCTGCGATGAAATATCCTATTGCGGAAACGATCATTACAAACACTGCGTACGGTATTTGCGTCGCAACATGCTCAAGATGTGGACAAGCAGCACCTGTGGAAGACAGTATTGTAGTATCAGAAATTGGGGAGCAATGATCTCCAAATATGGCTCCACCAACCGCAGCACCTATTGAAACTAAAGCAGTATTCATAAGACTTGCTCCTGATTTTTCAGCAAGTGCAATTGCTATGGGCATAGTAATAGGTATCATTATTGAAAATGTTCCCCAACTTGTACCAGTAGAGAACGAGATTGCTGCAGCAATAAGAAAAACAACTACAGGAAGTACCCAAATTGGGAAGTTGCCAGTTGTGACAACATGGGCTAAAAATTTGGAAAGACCAAGTCCACCGTCTGCAGGAGATGACTTTATAACACTACCTATTGTCCAAGCAAGTGTTAGTATAACAAGTGCAGGTACCATCGATTTTATACCGGTAATAATAGCTTCTCCTACCTTTTGAATAGTGAGTAACCCTCTTAGCATAAAATAAATTGAGGAAAATACGAGTGTATATATTGAAGCATAAAATAAAGCTTTTGAAGCATCTGTGTTGTTAAATGCATCTTTTAAACTCATCGACTTGACAGCTTCTTTGAAGTTATGTATATTCTCACCATCGATTGCTCCAAGATAAGTTGTAATAGGAAAAAAGACCACAGCTAATCCAACAAGAATCAATATAGGTAAGACCATATCAATTGCCTTGGCACGCTCTTTTACTACAATCTCTTCCTTTATCTCTCCTGTTGGTTGTCCAAAACTTTCGTCGTACAAACCTAAGCCATTTATTGCCCGCTTCTCACTTCTTGCCATAGGTCCAAAGTCTTTTCGAAGAGTTGTTTGCAAAACCATTAAAATAGCCAGAATAGCGTACAAATTTATTGGTATGAGCATTATAAAAAATGTAAATTCACTCACACCAAGTTTTGAAAAACCATCTGAACCTTTAATAATACTCATTATAGTAACAACCCAACTCGATATAGGAGCTAAAACACTAACTGGTGCAGCTGTTGAATCTAGAATATAAGCAAGTTTTGCTCGAGAAATCTTTTGCTCATCTGTGACAGGTCTCATAACTGTACCTATCGTTAGTGAATTAAAGTAATCATCTATGAATATAAAAATTCCAAACAGCCAGGTGATTATAAGAGTCCCGACTCTGCTCTTAACTTTAGAAGCCATCCATCTTCCAAGAGCATGTGCAGCACCTGTTGCCTGCATTAGCCCTACAAAAGCACCAAGTAAAGCACAGAAGAGCACAATTCTTATGTTCCAACCATCGTTCAAAGACTTTGCAATGCCATCAGTTGAACTGATCAAGGCTGCAAGGGGGTTCCAGTTGTTCACAATAAGATAGCCAACAAAAACACCAGTAAAAAGTGAAAAAACAACTTCTTTCGTTATCAAAGCTAAAACAACCGTCAAAACAGGTGGCAGAAGACTAAGCCAACCATAATGTTCCATCTTAGATCTCCTCCTCATTCATCAAAAATATGAAGATGAATTCTACACCCAAAACTCTTTAAAAACTTAATCCAATTATACCACACATAGTTGTAGATATATCTTATTGGGGTGAAAAAATGTTAGACAATTTGGAAAAACTACAAAGTGACTTCAGGCAACTGGCTCACAAATTTGTCGAAAGATGTCGTGAAGATGGAATAAAAGTTAAGATTTACAACACATTGAGAACAAAAGAAGAGCAGGAAGCTTTATTTTTGCAAGGCAGAGCTCCTGTCGAGGTAGTAAACGCCGCAAGAAAAAAGGTTGGTCTAACACCCATATCGGCTCAAGAAAATAAGATAGTAACTTTGTCAAAAGATTCTCCACATTGTTACGGGCTTGCATTTGACTTTGTCCCTATTGTAAACGGTAAAGTTATCTGGGATGATGATAAATTGTGGGAAAAGTGTGGTAAGATTGCTGAAAGGCTTGATCTTGAATGGGGTGGAAGATGGAAGAACTTTCCTGACAAACCTCATGTGCAAATGAAAAATTGGAAAAGGTATGTGAAGAGTATGATATAATAAGAATGCACCCATGTGGTGACAACATATTTAAAATATTCAAAAGGAGGGATATTATATGACAGGTAAAGACTTGTTAGCGATAGCTATTAAGGTAGAGGGAACCGGTTATTCATACTATATGAAGCTATCTGAGAAGGTTTCAGGGGAATTAAAAAATCTCTTCCAGGAACTTGCCAATCAAGAAAGAGATCATGCAAAACGCTTTGAAGAAATTATGAAAAAGTACGAAAATGAAAGCAATTTTGCAACATGGCAAAACGAAGAAGTAATGGGTTACGCTGAAACTTACGCTAAGACGTTCATCTTTCCAGAGGTGGAAAAAGAAGACGTACCTGAAACACTGCTCGGAGCGTTAAGGAAGGCAATTGAAGTTGAAAAAGACTCTATAATATACTATAATGAAATCAAAATGCTTGTCCCAGATCCAAAACCAGTAGAAGAAATAATAAAAGAGGAAAAAGAGCATCTAAAAAAATTGAGCGAGAAGCTAAAAAATGAAGACATATCAATGTATAGTGAAGGTAGCATGATATAAGAAGTTAAAACCACGAACAAAATTTTTCGATTACGGTTGATAAAGTGCAATAAAAAAAGAGCGGTTGAAACCGCTCTTTTTTTAACTTGGCTCCGGCGGAGGGACTCGAACCCCCAGCCTAGTGGTTAACAGCCACCCGCTCTACCGGTTGAGCTACGCCGGAACTACACTGATGACCGTTGTTTATTATATCATACGTCGAATTTTTGTCAACCACCTTTTGGAAAGAATACCAAAAATCTTTTCGCTAAGCAACTGCATAATTAAACTCATTGCTTAAGTATCCTTGATATATTTTAAAATAACCTACATCTTTTGTCAAGAATTATGATATAATTAGCTAAGACCAAGAAGAATAGTTTTTGGGGGATAATTTATGTTGAAAAAACAAGATGTACATCCATCCTTAAAAGTTAGAATAAAGCGCTTGTTTTTGTATTTCTTCCTAACATTCCTCGGTATTCTACTCGTTTTTATAATCTTAGTAATGAATAACATATCGAAAAGTTTAGAAAATGAGAGTGAGTTGTTTTCTTCTCTTGTGAGTTCTATAGTAGAATCTGACTCTGAGTCAATAAAGATCTTAGCACAAGATTATTCACTTTGGGATGATATGTACTACTATGTTCAAAATCAGAATAAAGAGTTTGAAAACAAATATCTGAACATAAACTATCTTCGAAAATTTGGAATAGAGTTTGTCGGCGTTTACTCCTTTGAAAAGCCTTTATTTATTTCTTCTGTGAATCACAGTTTAAACTTCTTCTTGTCAAATATGAAAATTGATATTAACAAAACACCTCATTTCTTTGAATTGCCACCTGGTTCTTCATTTCCTATAGAAATATACGCATACCCCATAGCAAGAACAGTAGATGTTAAGAGAAGTAACCCAATTGGAATATTTGTCGTAGGAAGGTTATTGGACATAGAAGAGATATTAAAGCTTGAAAAGAAAACTGCATCAAAAATAACCTTTGAAACCAAGTATCGAGAAACCAAAAATATCTTTAACGAAACTATCACATTTTCAAAGGCTTTTAAAAACAGTAAAAGTGAAGTAATTGGTTATCTTGTATGTGAAAAAACGTCGCTGGTTTTTAGAGGCGTATTGATAAATGCAATTTTTCTGATTTTAGCATTTTCGACTTTATTCTTGGTGTTCATACTCATACTTGGCCCTTCCATTGCAAAGTCAGTTATTTTACCTCTTCATGATATAGAGTACTCAATTAAAAACAATACACCAGATTCCGTTGAGAAGTATATTTATCAATCAGACGAAGTTGGCGAACTTGCAAGGGCTATAAAACAATACCTTATACAAAGGGAGCAAATAAACGTTTACTTGAAAGAACTCGAGAGCAAGAACGCGAGCTTGAGAGCTCTTAATGAAGAAGTTAGAAGGCTTCTTGAAAAAGATGTCCTAACCGGTCTTTTAACAAGATATGTTTTCAATTCACAGATTGAAAGATTATACGTAACAAGCAAAGTCGAT
>JBCNVJ010000004.1:0-6678 GCA_039630255.1 Fervidobacterium sp.
AGGTATTCTGACGTGGCTCAATGGTAGCATTGCCGGTAGAAACTGGAAACATGTTAGCATATTATTGGCTTATTCACCAATACTTTTATTAGTTTCCTTTTTGTTGTCAAAAGCATGTGATTTAATTTCTCTTGACGAAAAAAACTCAATGAGTATAGGTGTAAATGTTAATCTTTACAGAATATTAATCTCATTTGTTGCTATTTTTTTAGCATCTCTGTCGACAAGTATCGTAGGTATAATTGGTTTTTTAGCTCTTACTGCTCCTCATATTTCAAGATTTCTTATTGGTTCAAGCCACAAGTATTTAATACCAATTTCAATTTTAATAGGTTCAAACATTTTACTTTTTGCTGATACATTATCACGGAACATGGCTAAACCATATGAAATACCAGTTGGAATAACAATGTCTATGTTCGGTGGTCCGTTTTTTGTTTATTTGTTAAAAAGGAGGCGGAAAAATGATTAAAATAGATAATTTGTCCTTTTTTTTCGAAGAAACGAAAATCTTTTTCGAAAACTTGAATTTACTAATAAGAGACGGAATAATAACAAGCATCATAGGACCAAATGGTTCAGGTAAATCTACTTTGTTAAATTTATTAGCTCGTATATTAAGTCCAAGATGTGGAAGTATATTAATTGATAAGATGGATATATCTAGGTTAAGTAGAAAAGATATTGCTAAAAAACTTTCGATAATTTTTCAGCAAAATTATGCTCCAGAAGACTTGACAGTAAGAGAGCTCCTATCTTTTGGTAGAAATCCTCATAAAAAGTATTTTGATAATCTAGTAATAGAGGACGTTAAATTGATAGAATGGGCTATGAAGGTAACAAGAATTACACACTTATCCGAAAGACGACTTTCTCAACTTTCTGGTGGTGAGAAACAAAGAGTTTGGTTAGCTGTGGGACTCGTACAAAATACTAGATATTTGCTTTTAGACGAACCAACAACTTATCTTGATATTAGATATCAAATAGAGTTCTTAAACTTGATTAGAAAAATAAACAAGGAATTTGGGTTGACAGTTATAATGGTTCTTCATGACATTAATCAAGCTATCAAATATAGTGATAGTATAATTGTTATTAACCAAGGAAAAATAGTAGCTTGTGGCGAACCTTCAAAAGTAATTACTCAAGAATTACTAATTAATGTTTTTGGCATTCGTAGTAAACTAATAGAAGATAACGGCGAGTATTACTTTGTTTTCCAGGAAACGGTTTGAGGAGGAAAAATATTATGAAAATTTTACTTACTTACTCAAGCCTAACCGGAAATACAAAAAAAGTAGCTGATGGAATCTATGAAGTTTTGGATAAATTCGCAACAACATACGTGCCTATAAAAGATATAAATAACCCTAGTGAATTTGTTCTGAACTTTGATTTTATAATTGTAGGCTTTTGGGTTGACAAAGGGATACCTAACCAGGAAGCTTTGAACTTTCTTAAAGTTATTAAAGGAAAACTTTTAGGAATATTCATGACCCTTGGTGCTTCTCCTAAATCCTATCATGCAACGGAATGTATGAGAAAAACTGTTGAAATGATTGAAAAAAACCAAAATAAAGTAGTTACAACATTTATCTGTCAAGGAAAAGTGAGCGAAGAACTTATTAATTTCTTTAAAACACTTCCTCCAAACCATCCACATGCACTAACAGAAGAAAAAATAAAAAAATACGAAGAAGCAGCAAAACATCCAAACGAGGACGATATTAAAAATGCACAAAACGTATTTTTAAAGGCGGTGAGTAATTTATGTATTTCAAAGACAGAATAAAAACAAATCATTATATGATGAAGAAAAAAGATGAATTTTTCAGAGGACAGATTAATATTTTAGAACATTTATCTAAGGAAAGACCCGCGGGAAAAAGGTCTGTAATATATGTTCACATTCCGTTTTGTACCAAAACATGCAGCTTTTGTTCGCTTATTAGAAGTCAGATTAAACTTCCAGATGATTACTACTTACTGATTATTGAAGAAATTGAAAAATACAGTAATTTGGATTATATTAAAGAATCTGTCTTCGATGCTGTTTATTTTGGTGGAGGTACACCAACAGTTTTGTCCCCGGAAATGATAAAAAAGCTCGTTTGTAAGATTAAAGAAAGTTTCAACTTTACGAATGATGCGGAATTTACCTTTGAAACAAGTGTAAGCGAACTAACTGATGAGAAAATTGATACATTATTTGAAGTAGGTGTAAATAGAATAAGTGTGGGGGTCCAAACTTTTTCTAATAGAGGCAGAAAATTGTTAGGCAGAAAAGGAAGTGGTGAGTTTGCAAGAGCCAAGCTTGAAAAACTTAAGCAAAAAGATTTTAAAGTTGTTGGAATAGATATTATTTATTCCTATCCAAATCAAACCTTAAAAGAGCTTGATGAGGATTTGAAAACAATTTTTGAACTTGAACTTGATGGATTTTCTATGTACTCTTTAATAAACATAGGTAAGAACAATTTACCAGAAATGAATCAAGAAACAGATTTTGAGTTTTTTACGAGAATAATTGAATCAAGTTTTCAAAATGGATACAAAATGTTAGAATTGACCAAAATGGTAAAAAAAGACGAATACAAATATATAGTAAATAGGAACAAAGGTGAAGATACTTTACCCCTGGGTGCAGGAGCAGGTGGTAATTTTAAAAATGTCTTGATTATGAATTCGCCCGATCTTGAAAGCTATAAGCAATCTATTAAATTTTTTGAAAACAGAAACGGGATAGTTGTTGATAGCATTTATTCAGAATTCTTAAAAATCAGAGGAAAAATACAAATGTTAGAAATACCTATCGATAATGAAATTGTAAGAAATTCATCTAAAGCGATGGATTACATAGATCAACTTATTTCAGGGAATTTGGCAGTAAAAAAAGAAGATAAGGTATATCTAACAATCAACGGAGCTTATTGGGGTAATAATATAGGTAAAAAACTGATTGAGATACTCCAAGAGTCTATAAAATTGTAAGAATTAAAAACGCACCTCTCTCATCTAAATATTATGATAAGTATTAGTTTAACTTATCAGCCACACCACCTCCTTATTCCCCCCTTTAGGGGGTTTTTTAATTAGATATGTAACCCAAAACTAAGATCACCATTTCCCCAATTAGACAACTTCCTCCAAGAATATCACCCGTAATTCCTCCAACCAATGATAGAGAAACAAAAGATATTGTAATACCTATTATAAATGCCGTTGTCAACGAGATCATATATAGCTCAACGTTTGTTAAGAAAAGTGGTAACGTGAAGAATAGTGACACTAATATCGTGATTTTTTTGAACGGATAAAGTAATGCACCAAGTCCTGTTTGCTTTGCTGGTTTTGAAAAGAACATTACAACATCCATTGTGTATCTACCAAATACGCTGCCAAATATAAAAGATGCAGGATCAATTTGTTTGAATAGCTCCCAAAAAGTCAAGACATACAATGTACCATAAAATACAGCAAATGGTCCAACATTTCCTTTACTCATTATTTCTAATCTTTTTTCTTTATTTGATTGATTCAATAAACCATCAAACATATCAAGTAAGCCATCAAAATGAAATAAGTCAAACATGTAAAAACCAAAAGATATTGTCAGCATCTGTATTAACAATCCAAAATGCATGTACTTTCTATACAACATTGCACCAGTATAATAGATTAGTCCCGGTAAGTATCCGATTAACGGAAAATAAATTGGAATGTTTTTAATTCTAATTTCCCAATCGTTTAAGTGGGGGATTTTTATAGGAATTCTTGTTAAAAATGATAAGGTAAGCATTATTTCTTCAAAAGTCCTTTTCAGTAAGATCACCGCCTATACACTATTTTTCCACTTTGTCCAACTTGTGAGTGAATCGATAAAGTCTTTCAGTGAAAATACTTCAAAACATATTAATTCAATATCAAAAAGTTTTTGGGATAACAACTGATAGATTAAGTTGAATGTCTCTTCATTAGTGGCTAAATGATCTTTTCCATTTTTTATTCCCATCATGTGTATTTCTTTAATATCTTTGATTTTCGAAAAATCGACACGATTTCCAAGTAGGTGATGCCCTATATCAAAAACCATTCTGTCTGAGTAATAAACTTTTTCTTTGAGGTTTTCAACTGATATGTTTGTAAATTGTTTTAATAACGATTCAAAATCGTCAACTTCAAATGGATGGAGGACGTAGTTTATTATATTTAACTTATCTCTGATATTTTCAAAAAAGTAAATAGCCCTTAGTACGTTTTCAAAATTATCAACCGGAAGATGTACGGTGTAGCTTAATCCATACGATTGAGTTAAAGAAAAAAGTTTCTCAATTTCTGAAGATATTAAATCTTTAGTCTCATCATCCCAGGTGTAAACAAGTAATTCAACAAAATCAATAAATTGAGCAACAAGCTTAGCATTTTCATAGTAAGTTCCTGGTATAAGCCAAGAAGTTGTACCTATCAATTGTTTTTTTGTACATTTATTCATTTTATACGCACTCCGATACCACTGATCATTAAGTAAACCTCTTGCGAGATATGAGATATTTTCATATTCAATTTTCCAAGTGTTTCTACATAGTTTCTTGCTCATTTGTTTTCTGGTATAATTCCCCATCCAATTTCATTTGTTATAATAATCACTTGGTTTTTTAATTTTGATAATGTATTTATAAGTTTTTCAATGTAGCTTTCCAAATCGACGTTATAATGATAAAGATTACCAAGGTAAGTAGTAATACAATCGAAAACTACGACGTCATATTTATGTGAAATATCAAGTAATAATTTTGCCACCTCTAAGGGTTCTTCGAAAGTGTCAAAATCGTTTCCTCTTTCTATCTTGTGACGCTCTATTTTTATTTTCATTTCATCGTCAAATGGCACACCCGTTGCTAAAAAAGCCCTTTTTTGATAATTTTTTGCTAATTTTATTGCAAACGAACTTTTTCCTGATTTTACACCACCGGTGATCAATATCATTGATCTATCCCCTTTGAAACACCAGCAGAATCGAACGTTGCCATTTCGCGGATCATTTTAATTGCAGCTTCTATGATTGAAATTGCGAGTACTGCACCTGTTCCTTCACCCAAGCGCATATCAAGATCGAGGATAGGTCTTAATCCAAGAGTATCAAGTATAACTTTGTGCCCTTTTACTTTGGATTTATGGCCTGCAAATACGTAATCAATAACTGAGGGATTAATCTCCCATGCAAGTAATAAGCCAGTAGATGTTGGAAAACCATCAACAATCACAGGAATTGCATTTTCTGCAGCTTCGAGTATGAAACCTGCCATTTGTCCTATACAATATCCACCTACTTTACTCAGTACGTCAATCGGATCGGAAGGATTAGGTTTATTAATCTCCAAAGCTTTTAAAACTGCATCTTTTTTTCTTTTCAATCCATCGTTATCAAGTGGTGTCCCTATATCAAGTATTTCATCGATTTCAAATTCAAACGCACAAGCTATTGCTGTAGCTGTAGTCGTATTTCCTATCCCCATGTCGCCAACAACTAACAAATCCGCACCATCATTAATGGCTTCTTTTGCTATCTTACGCCCAAATTCTATACACAACTTAGCATCTTCATAGCTCATTGCAGGTCCTTTTGTAAAATCTTTTGTTCCGTATCCTATTTTTGCGTGTATCAGGTTCGGAGAGTCTAAGTCAAAATCACCATCGACACCTGAATCTACAACGTATACATTTGCCCCTACATGACGAGAAAATACATTTATTGCAGCTCCACCGTTCAAAAAGTTCAACACCATTTGGTAAGTCACTTCTTTTGGATATGCAGAGACACCATTTACAACCACCCCATGATCACTGGTAAAGACATAAACTCTCTTTTCCTTTGGAAGCTCTGGAATAATTCTACCTTGAATCAATCCCATCTTTAATGCGATTTCCTCTAAATAACCAAGACTCCCAACAGGTTTTGTAAGATTGTTCAGTCGATGAATAATAGATCTTGAAAGTTCTTCCCACTTATCCCCATGAAACATAATGCTCGTCCCTCCTATTGACAAAATTGAGAAATTTAACGAAAAAATTTCCCGGAAAGCCCAAGCTTTCGGGAAAGTAATCTATCCAGAGTCGGTCTCCCGACTTATGGATTATCCTACTCCCCACGCCTTCCCAGCTATCGCCAGTGGCATTGTGTAGGTTTCGTCCCCATTCACGGTTGCTGGGCAGTCCCGGATTTTCACCGGTGTTCCCGGCACCCTGGATAGTTGTATATTATTACGTTGACTATTTTATTTTAACATTTTTCAATTCTTTATCAATAGTTCAATACAATATTGTGCAGTAATTTTTCGAAAATTTTTAAAGAATTGTTTGGCAATCTATTTTTTTCAAACAGATTTATCTGTTTATTGTTTTGATTGGTATAAAAATTGCATGGTATAATGTATAGAGTGTAAACTAAAAAAATTATGGAGATGTCTTATGAATCCATTCAAAGTAGGTAAAGGATACAGTCGGGAACATTTCATAGATAGAAAACACGAGATAGATTACATGATAAAAATTGCAGAAAGTGGTAATAATTTAGTTGTTTTGGCTCCAAGACGTTTTGGGAAAACTTGGCTTTTGCACAAATTTAAAGAAAGTACTTCTTTTGCGGTTTTGTACGTTGATCTTTTTGGTATCATT
>JBCNVJ010000040.1:0-4104 GCA_039630255.1 Fervidobacterium sp.
ATAAAAAGACTGTCTCTGAGAGGTGGTAAAAAATGAACACGCAAGAAAAAAAGACAATCTTAAAAATGGAACATGTCACCATGCAATTTGGAGGTCTTGTTGCCGTTGATGATTTTGATAATGTTGCGTACGAAGGCGAAATACTTGGAATCATAGGTCCAAACGGGGCTGGTAAGACCACTGTTTTCAACGTTATCACAGGCATATATTATCCCACAAAAGGAAGAATTATATTTGATGATATAGATATAACTCCGTACAAACCACACCAAATAACTCATCTTGGTATAGCAAGAACATTTCAAAACATAAGACTATTTGGTAGCTTGTCGGTACTTGATAACGTACTTGTCGCACAACATCATTTACTTTCGACAAAAGATGCAGACGAAATACTCAAAAAACATGGTAAAGAGAAAAAAATACATGGTGGGTTATGGTTTTGGAGAGCTGTACTCAAAATAAGCTATTTGAACAAGGAAAAAGAAATGAGATTCAAAGCGATGGAATTACTCAGAAAAGTTGGATTAGAGCATTTGGCATACGAATTGGCATCGTCACTACCTTACGGGCAACAAAGAAAACTTGAAATAGCAAGGGCACTTGCAACAGAACCTAAGTTACTTTTATTAGACGAACCTGCAGCTGGTATGAACCCGAAAGAATCAGAAGAACTAATGGAATTTATCAGATACATAAGAGACGAGTTCAAGCTAACAGTTATACTAATTGAACATGACATGAAAGTTGTTATGGGAGTGTGTGAAAGAATAATAGTAATGGATTCTGGGAAAATAATCGCTGAAGGAACGCCACAAGAAATAAGCCGAAATCCAAGAGTTATAGAAGCTTACCTTGGTAAGGAGTGGGAACATGCCGGTGCTTGAAGTTGACGGATTACATGTGTTTTATGGGGCCATACATGCCATTAAAGGTATATCCTTCAAAGTCGACCAAGGAAAAGTAATTACACTCATAGGTGCAAACGGTGCTGGAAAAACCACTACACTATCAACAATTGCTGGATTAGTGAAAGCCAGAAGAGGGAGGATACTTTTTGAAGGAAAAGAAATTCAAAATCTTGCTCCACATTCGATCAATAAACTTGGAATCTCTCTTGTTCCTGAAGGAAGGCGGATTTTTCCAAACCTAACCGTTATGGAAAACCTGATGATGGGTGCTTACAATAGAAAAGATAAAGACGGTATCAAACAAGACCTTGAATGGGTTTTCTCACTCTTTCCAAGACTTGCTGAAAGAAAAAATCAAATTGGTGGTACACTCTCCGGTGGTGAGCAACAAATGCTTGCTATCTCAAGAGCATTGATGAATAAACCAAAACTGCTCATGATGGATGAACCATCACTTGGACTTGCACCGATATTAGTTGAGGAAGTCTTTGAAATAATTAAAAAGCTAAACTCTGAAGGCATAACAATACTACTCGTAGAGCAAAATGCTGTAGGTGCACTTAATATATCAAATTATGCATATGTATTGGAAGTTGGAAATATAACAATCGAAGGAGATTCAAAAGAACTACTCAAAAATGAACAAGTTAAGAAAGCGTACCTCGGATTATAATAAAAAATAAAAAGGCTTCGGATTTTATCTGAAGCCTTTTTTAACAATATTTTGCAAGAAGTCTCTATCTTTTTGTAATATGAAGATGAATTGCATTCACAATGTTCGGTTTAGGCACACAATACAATAAACATTGTGTTGATTGAAAATTTGAGCGTAAAGATATTCAAAAAAGTCTGTCAAAACATTTTTGATAATTCATGGTCTAAGTTTTAGTATACCTTAAGCAAGTGGTAAAAAATTTAAGAAACCATGAAATTGATTATACAATCAGTCAGTTATTAGGGATGGAACAACCCGAATCTGAACCTGTAAGACCTTTGAAAAAGTCATTAGCAAGCATTGTTGATAAATCAATCCTTCATCTTTTTAAGTGAAAATAGTTTATTTTTCCCAGCCTTTTTTAATATTCTCCACTATAAACTCAGCAGTTTTAGTTGCCGCAATTCCACCTAAACCTGTCTCTCTTAAACTTTCTGGCAAAGCTTTCCCAACACTGTACATTGCTTCAACAACCTCATCAAATGGTATAACACTCTCTATACCAGCCAACGCCATTTCACTACAAGCAATTGCTACATTAACTGCAGAACCGTTACGTTTGACACAAGGTACCTCAACAAACCCGCCAACAGGATCACATACAAGTCCCATCAAAGATTTGAAAGCCAAAGCAGCAGCATGTCCGACACACCTTGGATCTTCAGAAAAGTAATAAGTCAACATAGCTGACGCCATGGCTGTAGCAGTACCAATCTCAGCTTGACACCCGGCAGCTGCACCTGACAAAGTTGCCTTTTTGGCGACAACATTTCCAATTCCAGAACCAACAATAAAAGCCCTCAATAATCTATCTTCTGAAGCGTTTGTGAGCTTTTTCAAAGCGTAAAGAGCTCCAGGTACGACACCACACGAACCAGCTGTAGGACAAGCCACAATACGACCCATTGAGGCATTTGATTCACTCATTGATAAAGCTGCAACCGTTGCCACATGGTTAAATTCACCTATCATAAAAGGTCTATAATTTGCAAACTTATAACCATTCTCCCCTGTTAATCCCGTTAAAGTCGAAAACTTCTTTCCGAAATTCTTTTCAGCTTCCTCAAGCATAACTAACATTAATCTTTTCAAATTCATTCTAACAATTTCAGGGTCTCTGCCTGTCTCTATCATTTCTTGTGCCAAAATTATCTCACTAAACTCAAGTCTTGTACCTTCCCAGACCCTTAGAAGTTCTGAAAACCTCACAAAAGCTCACCTTCTTCAAGTTTTACATTGTAAAGTTCAACAACGCAACCAAGTTTTTCAAGACACATTAAAATGGAATCTTCGATATTTTCATCAAGTTCAATTATACTCAACGCTATACCTTGTAACGCATTAACTCGTCGTAAATAAACATTAGCTATATTTGTCTTTATACAATCCAAAATATCCTTCAAAGCTCCTGGTTTATCTTTATTAACAATCACCAAAGTAGGATAGTCGCCTGTCAAAGAACATTCAACGCCGTTGATCTTCGTTATACGAATTGCACCACCACCAATCGATGAACCTTCTATCTCGTTGTAAATACTTCCTTTCCAAGCCTTAATAAGCACCGTGTTCGGATGCACATCACCAAGATCTGCCATCTCGAAAGACTAGTCTATATTATGAGCATTCGCAATATCATAAGCATTCTTCACATTATTATCGTCAGGTTTTAATCCCAACACACCTGCAAGTAACGCCCGATCAGTACCGTGTCCACGGTATGTAAGTGCAAAGGAACCATGTAATACAAAAACCACACGCTCTGGTATCCCCATAAGCTTGTACACAAACCGTGCAATCTTCAACGCACCAAGGGTATGCGAGCTCGATGGACCTATCATAACTGGACCTGCAACTTCAAGCAATCCCATCAAATCACCCCATAAAATTAAAACGCTTCTTGAAAATTATACCACAACAATGGTAAAATAAATTAAAAACAAGGAGGATAAATATGCCAAGCGACAACAATCCACAAAAAAGATTTTATATACTTGCCATAATACTTCTCATAGCAATTTTTGCTTACATGTACACTATAAAATCACAAAAAATAGAAATTATACAAAGCTCAACAAAAAATAATACAATCCAAATAACCATCTCAATGCCAAAACTGAAAAATTTGGATAACCTAAGATTTCAAGAAGAGCTTAACAATACCATTGAAAACAAAGTCAAAGAATTTGTCAAGCAAGTAAAAAATATCGCCGAGCAAGATAAAAAAGAAGGCGTTCAAACGCAACCTTACGAAGCAAACATAAGTACAAATATTCATTACCAAGATGAAAATTTAATATGTTTCGTAATATATTACTACCAATTCACAGGTGGAGCCCATGGAATAACAACATTTGAAACATACAACATCGATTTAAAAAACTCAAAACTATTGAGTCTAAACGATATTATCGAAAAAGAAGCAGAGAAAATAATCAAGCAGCAAATGGTAAATCAAATAAAATCAAACCAACAGAATTT
>JBCNVJ010000041.1:0-9114 GCA_039630255.1 Fervidobacterium sp.
AAACAGTGAAAAAAACAAAATCCCCACAAGCAGGTAATACCTTTTCTTCACCTTAAATCCCCCCTTATAAAAGTGTGAGATTGTTTTCTAAACTAAAGTTGTAAGTGAGAAAAGTAAATAACATCTTTGCCTATTATAGCAAAAACTGTTTCTATTGTCAAATGATTGACTTCTGGTGTTAGTTTAAAAGTTATTTAATCACAATTCTGTTACCAAATTCATAATCAATTTTATCGTATTTTCATAATCTTTTTTATTTATCATTGACAATGGGCTGTGAATGTATCTTGCCGGTACTGATACCACTCCTGAAGGAATGCCTGTAAGTGCGTATCTTCTTGCGTTTGTACCACCAACAGTTCTCATTTTGTATTGAAATGGTATGTTTTTTTCCTTGGCAATTTCTACAAGTTTTTCAAATATTTGCTGATGAACAACATAACCACTATGCATAAATGTTATCGCTGGTCCATCACCAAGATGTGTTGACCACAATTGTTTTTGAAGTTCAGGATCATCTCCACTTGTTGTTGTTTCCACTGCAATAGCTATGTCCACATTTAGTTGTTCAGCGATTATCGCTGGACCTCTCAGTCCTGTTTCTTCTTGAACGGTAAACGCAAAGTAAATATCATTCTGCGACTGGATGTCTTCTTCTATTATATCCATGAGTATGCTACATCCACATCGATCATCAAGCGCTTTCGCGATTATGAAATCTTCGGTTTCTTCGTACTGCGTTGTAAATGCTACCATATCACCTATTTTTACTATTCTTTCTGCCTCTTGTTTTGACCTCACACCAATATCAATTTTTAATTCTGAGTATTTTGGTGTATTCATCAAACCATCTTTTTGAATATGAATAGCTTTGTAACCTATGATACCTACTATTTCTTTACCTACTTGTACTTTCTTGCCTATCACTACTCTTGGATCTACACCACCAACTGGTGCAAAGGATAATGTTCCATCTTCGTTTATATTAGTTACCATAAATCCAACCTCATCCATATGAGCATCAAGAAGGATTTTCTTACCCCTTCCTTTGCCTTTTTTCAAGGCTATTAGGTTTCCCATTCTGTCTATGTGTATTTCATCAACTTTTTCTTTTATGCGCTTTTTTATATATTCTCTAACCTCTTCCTCGTATCCGGAAACACCTTTTATTTCTGTTAGCTCTTTTAAATATTTCAGCATGATTTTCCCTCCTCGAGTTCGGAAAGTTCTGTCACAGTAAACGCGAGTAATTTTGCAGTATCTTCTAAGTCTTTTATGTAAACTTTTTCGTAAGGATTGTGCATATATTTTAATGGTATTGAAACTAATGCTGTTTTAACACCTATTCTTGTAAGTTGTACCTCATCTGTGTCTGTTCCGGATCTTGATGGAATAGGTTCAATTTGGATTTTTATGTTGTACTTTGCGGCTACGTTTTGGATATGTTCAACAAACTTTTTGTTTGTTACAGGTCCAATTCCTATCGCTGGCCCTTCTCCCATCTTTATTTTTGGGAAGCCGGGTATATCTTCATCACCATGGGTAACATCTATGACTATTCCGTATTCTATTTCACTTATATATGCTCCACTTTTAGCACCAGGACCTCCGATTTCTTCCTGAGTAGAGAATATGTAATATACCTGCGAAGTCGTCTTCATTTTTGATAAAAATTCAGCAGCTTTAATTATTGATACGCAACTTGCCCTGTTGTCGATTGCTGGGGCGTATACTGTTCCATTTTTCTCAAAACCATCTACATCAATTGTCACCAGATCACCGATATTTATCTCTCTCCAGTCTGGATTCATTGTAACGTCAACGAATAAGTGATCGTAATCAGGAACTTTTTTCGATTCTTCTGTTGTCTGAAGGTGCGGAGGCATGAACCCAACAATACCTCTTAGCTTACCCTTTTTCGTATGTATCCATACTTTTTGGCTTATAATAGTCTTTGGATCCCAACCACCTATAGTGGAAAGTCTTAAAAAGCCATCTTCGTATATCTTAGCAACAAGAAACGCAATTTGATCAGCGTGTGCAAAAAAGGCTATTTTCTGACCGGTTCCCTTTTTCACACAAACTAAGCTACCCATTGGTGTTCTAAAACATTCATCAGAATATGATTTCATTATGTTCTCTATCTCGTCAAGAACCTCGTCTTCGTATCCGGAAGGTCCGGGTATACTTGTAAGTTTTAAAAGCAAATCCTTTGTTGAAAATTTTTTTTCATTCTCACTCAAGGCTTATCCCTCCCATTTTTCTATCAAATTCTGTTATTTCTATTCTACCACTTTTGACGTACAATACGCATGGATAATCATATTTTTCTGAAAATGTACCTTTTAAATCTGAAATCTGTACAAATGGAGCTTCAAATGAAAGAGTTGCAATAATTGACTCTCTTCCTTCGTTTATACCAGCTCTTACCGTACCTTGGCAACGTCCGAATATTATTACACTACCCCCCGCTACAATTTCTGCTCCAGCATGTAAATTCCCTATTAGCACCACATCACCAGAATGTATTATACTTTGACCACCTCGAAGGTTTTTCTTTACTATCTTTGTACCTGACCTGGTATCCCCTTGATTAATCATATCAACTTTCCTTTTTACTATCACTTCATTTGTTCCTTCAGATCCCATCAGTACATGAGAAATTGTTAAACCGAGTTCCTGAACCCTTGCAACTATTTTTGGAATATCAGATATGTGCTTTTCATGCTCCTCGACAAGTAACATTACCTTGTCGCCTTTTGCAAAGAAATTACCCATGTTTTTTATCTTATCCTCTATCTTTTGTAAAACCTCAAGAATATCGGTGTAATCTTTTACGTAAAGCACAAGTCCATCTTTTGTCATTTTGAAATCTACCAAGACAATACCTCCTTTCTTGCAATATTGATGAGTGTTAGGTCAAAGATTAATATTCTGTTACTATTAAATAATTCTTGATTCGGATTCTATCTCATCTATCCATTCAGACACATCCAATGGTGATATATCTTTTATTAACCTTTTGAAAGTGAAAAAGTTATCTACAAATATGTCCTGCTTGTTTCCAGAATAGATTTCCAGTGCGCACTCAAGAAGTGCAGCAAAATAATCTGCAGCCCTCACTATATTTCCAGATTCTCCTGTAAAAGGATTCACAAAATGTTCTATGTATTTTCGAATTGGTTGCAGATACTTATTTCCATCTATCCATTCAATTATCATTTCACGTTCAACCGTACTTACAAGTTCGTCAAAACCTGGTAGTTTTTTCTTTGTCGGTGTTATAACATCACCAGTAAAAGCTTCAGCAAAGTCATGCAAGATGCTCTTTACTATGACTTCTTTTAACTCTTGAAAATCTACAAGTTTGGCAATCAGATATGCTATAGTAACAACGAGGAAGGAGTGACCAGAAACAGTAGTTCTAATATTTCTATGTGTTCTGTTCCATCTTACCATAGCTGTTAAGTTCAGTATACAGGACCAAGCGTAATTTGCAATATCCCAAAATTCTTCCGTTTGTTTTTTATCGAATTTTGCCTGCAAAATTTCTATCTTTTCTTTTAACTCTCTCAGTGGTTGGGAGTAATCGAATATTTTACCGTTCTCAAAAGCTTCTAAGTAACTTATATAAAGATCGGCAAGTTTATCAACAGGATCTTCTGCTTTTTCAAAAATTAACAACTCAATAGCTTCATTATCAACAGAGTTTTTCAGTTCTTCTATTGACTTTTCAGCAAGTTCTTTCCAAACTTTTGGAGAGAATCTTTCAATGCGTTCTTTTAATTGAAGTGATATATCAGAAAGCACAATTTTCGGAAGTTCCCGCGCAAGTCTCCAACGTAGGCTCTCTTCTATATCTCCATCAAAAATTGTCTTGAAAAGGAAGGACAAAAAGAGTGTGTTAAATGAATTGTCTGCTTCGGAAAAGCGTATTACAGCTGGACGGTTGTTCCAACGCTGAATAGTAAATAACTTTGTAAGTGAAAATAGAAACTTCCCCTTCCCCAATTTGCTCACCTCATATTATTTTTCACAGCATTCTTTGTTTTTATTATATCACGGTTTTCCTAATAAAAATCCACAACGTTTGTTTTTTTGTATCAACTAATATCAAATCAATATAACATAATCTCTCAAGTTTTTCTCTATGCAACAGTGATTATACAACTACATTTTTCCCAAAGCAAAGTGAAATCGCACAATAAATCTGAAAAAATACTAAGATAAGAAAGTTAAGTGCACTTTCCAAACCAGAGGAAAATAATATAGTACATTAACTTTTATCCATCTTTTTGCAATTTGTTATACAGACGGTGCAAGTACATACTAATAGAGTTTACCAAAGGTGGGAAATAATTAAGTACAGCTTTTATTTTGGATTAGTTATGCAAAGGCATGTTTTGATGAGAACTTTTGTAATTAAACAATTAAACTGTATACAAACTACTATCAACCCAAAAAGGTGGGCTTTTTTGTTTCGCTAACCAAACTTACTACTGGGATTGTATATCAACGGCGCAGATCCATATATCCACAGGCGTGAATTCGGATGTTTTCCACGAGAAATCGATCAAGTTGTGATGCATCGCTTAATTAGTTGTTTACTTGCATTTTTAAATTCGTACATCTTTATATCTGCGTTCTGAATTGCTTCTTCAAGCGATGCTTGCTCTTTTAAGTTAACAATTCCATATGAAAAATTTACATTAGATGCGTCAATAATTCTTTTCAACGCACTATCAGGATGTTCTGAATCAATGTACAGTAAAAATTCATCTCCTCCATATCGAATGAAGATGTCATTTTTTCGTATGTTTGAAAGCACGGTTTTAGACAAATTTAAAAGTAACTCATCACCTTTTTGGTGACCGTATTTGTCGTTGTATTTTTTCAGATCATCTATATCGACGAAAACTAAATATCCACTTTTCTGTCCACGTTTAATACTTTCGAATATTCTTCCGATAATCTCAAGTCCAGCTTGACGAGTATAAGCACCTGTTAGTTTATCAAAAAATGTACTTCTAACAAAATTACTGTGTTCAACAATGTTCCTCAAATGAACACCAGCTATTTCAAAAATTGTTTCTATATCGTTTTTTTCCTTTTCTGGTAATGCAAAATAGTAAATTACCAAAATCATATTCTCAGAATAGAAATTGTAAGCAATCCCCTTGGGTCTTCCAATTATCTTGGCATATGATGGCGTCATTATCCTAATACCAATTACTGATGTATTGGTATACATTATCTTAGCCAATCTATTTACAAAATCAACCTCGCTGAGCGTTTGGATTAAATACTTAATTTGTGCTAAAATGTTTTTGTATTGTCTTTCAATTTGACTTCCTAATTCGGTGCCTTCGACAAATACATTCTCCATTTTCTCGACCTCTTTTTAATTTTTGATCAACCAAACTAATTATCGCCTAAGAATGTCTAATATTTTAGAGCAATGGAAAGGGGAGATTGGATGAAAAATGGTTTTTCGCTGATAGAGGGTATAATTTCTATATTCATGATTTCACTGGTTTTTTTAGCAATTGCATCTGGTTTATCGAGTGTTTTACTTACTATAGTTTCAATTCAAAACATGCAAAGAACCACGGAATTTGAGAATTTTATAGCACGATGGGTTTATATCCAGTCAGATTTTTCAACTATTGTAGAAGACATCAACAGAACTTTTTATGGTACCAATAACCCGATAAATTATCCAAAAGTCAGAAGCGTTACACTCAGCAATGTTAGTAATTACTTTGATAAATTCACGTTTGAAATAGAGTATCTGACTAATAAAGTAAAGTACTTTTCCGTTTATAAGTACAGAGCGTATTAAACTTTTCTAAGGCACAGAGAAGGTGAGAGTGTGGATTTAAGCTTATCTGGTTTGATAGCAGCAATGGTTGTTTTTACTATCATTTTTGCTATGCTCGGATTGATTTTTGATATAACATTACGTGTGCTTAATCAGCAAAAATTGTATTCAGAATTCTCTGCAGAAGCTCAAAGGATAGTGCATATAGTTGATTTATTATTATCTCAGAGCGTGTGGACCGATAGAGTATCAGCAAATGGTAACTCACTAACGTTAGATTTTTTTGTTCCAGTCGGTACCTCTGTTGTAAAACAAATAAAAGTGCTTAGAATTGAAAATTCAGAGATTGTTTTTGATGGAAAAAGGATAGCGAGCCTATCGAACCTGGTGAGAGGTGTTAGATTCTCACTTGAAAATATTCAGGGAAAAAAATATATACTTATGAGTATAGAACCTGAGAGTATTAGGTTCAAACCCTATTTAATTCCTATCATGACTGCGCTGAGTGAAGCAAATTAAATAAATCAAAAAAATTGATTTACGGACGGTGGTAGAATGAAAAATAATTTTAAAAGAGGTTTTGCCACAGCGATCGTTCTTATTTTTCTTGTTATTTCAAGTGTAATTTTGCTTACAATTTACGAAATTGCTCAGAATTACAGAAATAATGCTATAAAAATGAGCGTATCTGCTCAGCTTGATACCGATGCTCTAAACGTACTTAATTGTGGAATTGGTTATCTAAGAAGCAGGAACGTAGGAATCTTAGGATTTAACGTGTCATTTTCTTCAGATACACCCAATTGGTTTGATAATGATTACATGAACAAACTGAACGAAAGTTGGAAGACATTTGTAAGGCAAAATGTCAAAAGAAGCTCTGTTTACAAAATACTTTCTTTCACTTCCTCATCAAATTTTTCAGTTGACCAAACTTTGGCAAATGAAATACAACAGTACAAACAATTTAGGGGACTTTCCTCTATAGAGTTGTACGCATTTGAGATTTCCAAATTAAATTTGTTTTTGGTCTCAAAGGTTCAGAAAGGTGATATAACAACCTATGCATACGGTATCGTTGGTTCAAAACTGCTTAATCAATACATATATTTCACAAACAAAGAAAAACTTCCAACAGGTTCTACAATATATTTCAAATCAGGGGAACTAATAGATGGACCGTTGAGAACACATGATTATATTAATATAAATAACGTAGGAGGAAGACCTGTATTTTTGAGTACTATTGAAGTACTGGGCATAAGGGATCAAAATGGAAATATTGTTCCTACTTCTAATTATCAGACATTTGCAGACTTAAGAGGCAACCCACCTTACAAAATCTTGAGCCAGCAAGATATTGATACATTGAGGTTTGATTTGATCAAACAAGAGTATAAAGCTGCAATAAATGGGCTTGTGAATACTTACGATTATGCAAAAAATAATCCCAACAACCTAACTGGCTTGAGATTTACCGGTGATATTACAGTAAGCTTTAATCACGGACAAGGTAGTTCAAATTACGATGTAAAGATATCCCAAGATAACGTTGATTACATTATCACATGGGAACCTTCAGGACCTCCAAGAGCTCGTTTAAGAAGACAAGGTGGTGGACGACCTGAAGAGTTTGTTTTCAATTTCAATGGGATAATCTATTCCACTGGGAATATGACTGTAGATGGTCCCACAAAGCTCTCGACGTATAAGGGTAATTACACCCTCTATTCTGAAAATGATATTTTGATAGCAGATAGACTAATTCCTGTGCAAACGTACAACACTTTATTCACCGCTAATGAACATGGCAACAACGGCGAGGAAGTATCAGTAGATAAAATTAATCAAATAAAGAACTTTTTTTCTTCCGGTGAGACCTCTTCTTTAAATATAGTTGGTGAGAAAAACGTACGAATAATAAAAAAACTCAACAATATGAAGCTTTTCGGTAGTATCTTTGCTTTCGATGGTTCATTTACAGTAGATAACTACAACACTGGCAGCTCAAATCAACAACTTTTTGTTTTTGGCAGTATTATGCAAAACTTAAGAGGACCTGTAGGAACATTCAATCCTTCAACAGGTCAAACCTCAACAGGCTATTACAAATCGTATGTTTATGATCCACGAATTGTGACAGGGGCATATCAACCTGCCGGAACACCAACGAAATCTGGTACGATAAGATTATTTGTACTCGGCTTGGCTAAGTAACTCATTCACCTTTGGTTACAAAAAGGTAGTACTTTTCTGGAGGAATAATTGAAACTGAGATAACACCATTGTAATCACACACAATACACGTAGAAACCGAGTTGTTCGTTTCATCTTCCCAGATAGCCGCAATAAGTTCAGGTCCCCATTCGTAGGGTTTGTTAGCTTGGAGCTTCCTGTCGGGTAGATTATACCAACTGTAATCTGAAAATTCAATTTGTACATTCTTATCCTTTGATTTAAAGATAATTTGTCCTTCTGAATTCACAGGATAATGATACTTTTTATTTACATTCATATCATAAAGCCAGATGTCATACCAATAAGTCACAAGTCCATCGTATTCCTCAAGCCCAACAAAATTCCAAGAAAATACTGGAGTTGTTGAAACATCGACTGAGTTATCAGCTGGTTGAACGTTTGAAATACCAAAGAGAGGTAAAACTATGACACTGCCCAATGTTGTTTTCGAAGCTTCAAAAAATCCATAAACACTACTTACAGCATACCAAACGCGTTTTCCGTAAGTAATTTCCCCAGAACAATCTATGAATGTGTTCGTGTTGTTACTAACAGTAGCTATTTTGGAGAATTTTTTCCCGTCAAACGAACGATAAACAGCATAACCGATTGGTTTATCTGCACGTGATCTTTGAGAACTTTCTTCCCATCTTTTCCATTTAATTACTACATAAGAATTTGAATATTTCGATGCGTTATTGTAATACTTAACTTGAGAGTTAATATTATAAGCATAAATTGCAGGCTTACTGTATTCAACGTAATATGGTGTAATTCTTAAATCAACCAAGCCAATAAAGTACAACGGAACAATAATTTCGTATCTGTTATCATTCTCATCGTAGGCATCTATAAACAGATATGCCTTTCCACTGAATGCAGATGTGTCAATGGTTCCGTTCAATTTATCCCCTGCGTTGTAAAGTCTTGGCGAAGTCAACGCTTCAGCACCAGGTGGATTTCCGAGTTTTGCGTACATATGTGATATTTTAACATTATCACTCTTTGCCCACGCTTCTATATAAATTCGACCCTTTTGAACGATTCTATAAACT
>JBCNVJ010000042.1:0-25052 GCA_039630255.1 Fervidobacterium sp.
ATTCAGAGGAAGAACTGAAAGAAAAACTTGAAAATTTGAATGGTAAAAAGTACGAAACACAAAGATACAAAGGACTTGGAGAAATGAATCCAGAGCAACTTTGGGAAACAACAATGAATCCTAAGACAAGAAAGATAATTAAAGTGAAGATAGAAGATGCTGAAGAAGCAGATAGTCTTTTTGAGATACTCATGGGAAAAGATCCGGAGGAAAGAAGAGAGTACATTGTTCGCCATGCAAGACAGTTAAGTTTAGTGGATCTTGATGTGTAATTTATAATCACTTTCCAATATACAACGCAAAGCTTTAAAAACAGCTCGGTCCATCTGGACCGAGAGTTTTTTCTAAAAGGTTAACACTATTTTAAAAAATAATCTACATTATTTCGCATATCGAACAAATCGCAAGATATGGTATAATATCTTATGTAGACGGTCAATTCTAAGCAGACCATTCAATACCTCCAAAAGAGCAATTGTTTATTGTTGTCTTCATGCCAAGTTGAAAGAGGTGTGATTAGTGAGACTTGACAAGTTTTTGAAGCAAAATAGAATAATAAAGCGCAGAACAATAGCTCAAGAAGTTTCAAAAGCAGGGTTAGTGAAAAAGGATGGCAGGAGTCTGAAGCCAAGTTACGAAGTCAAACCAGGGGATGTACTTGAGGTTACATATGGTAGTAAGGTTGTTGTGATTAAAGTTACAGAAGACATGAAATACGAGAAAATCATGGAATATCAAAGAGGTGGCGAAAATGAGGAGCTTGATTGAGAACCATATTGGTGACTTTCTTGAAATACTTACTTATGAAAAACGTTATTGGGAAGATTTTTGGAGGAAAATACCGTTCAAGCCCATAACAGAAAATTATGCAAGTAAATTCGAGAATTTTTACTATAAGCTTGTCAACCTCAACAGAAATGAGTTGACTGAGTTTTCACACGCTTATGAAGAATGTAAAGAAAAGATAAAAGAGGAACTTTCAGCAAGGATAAGGAAGAATGCGAAGGACTTACAACTTTCTAGGGAAGATTTTGTAATATACCTCATTGTTGGCATTGGGGAAAAAGACTGGGTAGTGGTTGACGGTAAGAATGAAAAAATCATTGTTTTTGATGCTTTCTCAATTTGGAAGAAGGGAAAATTCAACGCTCTACCAGATGCTGTTTATCAGGCAGTTGTACATTTTAGACACGGAGAAATAGAAGGTAACTATTATGACAAAACAGAAATATTTAGTTATCTGAAAAGTGAAATTTCTTCTGCAACAAATGAGAATTTATTGATGAGAATTTGTGAATTACTTGCTAAACATGTTCCATATTACAATTGGACAGGTTTTTATATCATGGATAAAGATGATATGTTGACATTAGGTCCATTTGTGGGTGAACCAACAGAACATATCAAAATCCCTGTTGGAAAAGGTATATGCGGTCAAGCAGCGAAGTCTAAGCTCACTTTCATTGTCCAGGATGTTTCTCAGGAAACAAACTATTTGTCGTGTAGCCCTCGTGTGAAAAGTGAGATAGTAGTTCCAATATTTAAACGCGATGGTAGTGTATATGGTGAGATAGATATAGACAGTCATTATATTGCACCATTTGACGAGAGAGATCAACAATTTCTTGAATGGATAGCGAAGCAATTAATGGTCCGTGTTGTACATTGGGATGAGTTTAAAAGACGTATAAGAATTGCTTATCTTGACAGTTATTTGTCTTACTTGCTAAGTGAGGTAATCAAGTACAACTTAACTTTCAAAGTGGATTTACATGTACACTACAATCCAGAAAAAGTACCTGAAAATCTTTACAAGCTTTGGAGAGTTTCCGAGAAGTTAGTTTGCTCAGAAATAAAAAATATCTATGTAATTGATAACGAATTTGATCAAAGAGCTATTTTGTACTCAGAATTTGGGAAGGTTGAGTTAAATTACGATATATTGACTAAGGAAACATATAGAGTAATTTTATACATGATAAAAAATCTCAGAGAAGAGGTTTCAGAGAAACTTTTTTACATACACTACCATGCAACAAGACTTGCACAAAGTTTTACCAATTCAAAATTGATCATAGAATACGCATTGAGAACAGATTCAAATATAAATACTATTTTGTATGCCTTTCTAACAGGTATTACCGCTGGCTATTCTGGTTCATTTAACAGGGCGCTGTTCTTTAATTACTTTGATGGGAAATTTATATTTCAAAAAGCACTTGGACCAAGGACTTTGGAAGAGGCACATAGAATCTGGGAAGCGATTGAAGATATAGAACTTAACATGCAAGACTTTCTTGAAAATGTAGCCAAGGATTTTAGATCGGCCCTTGAACTACCATATGAAGGAAAGGTTATTGAATTTGAAAACATTAAAGACTATCTTGATGGTGAGCCTCATGTGTTGACTACTGAAGATATAAAGAATTTAGCCCAAGAATTTGATATTGTAAAAGAATGTGCAATCATAGCTGTGAAAAGTGGTGAAAGGCTACTTGGCTTGCTGCTTGCGGATAATAATTTTGACTTAAAACCTATAAGTGACTACCAACTTACCGTACTAAGAGATCTTGCGCATCAAATGGCACTGATAATTGAAAATAAAAGATTCTTTGAAAAAATGAAAGAGAAAGCAGAGATAGATATAATAACCGGTCTCAAAACTCGAAGGGCATTTGAAGAGTTCATTCATAATGTACAACTTAATAGCTTTTCGTTGGCCTTCATCGACTTAAACGGTTTCAAAATGGTAAACGATATCTACGGACATGATAAAGGTGACGAGTTGCTCAAAAAATTTGGTAAGTGTATAAATATGAATATAAGAAAGTTTGACTTTGCTTTTAGATATGGTGGAGATGAAGCAGTAATAATTTTGAGCATTACTGATCGCGATGTTGTAGAAAAAATCATAAAAAGGATTTACGAATGCTTTGAACAATCCACTGGTAATACATTTTCCGCAGGTGTTTCAATTTATCCTTCAGAAGGAGACATACTGAAAGTATTGAAACTTGCAGACGAAAGATGCTATAAATCAAAAATAACAGGAAAGATTGAATTCGAATAAAATTAAAAATACCCGAGGTGAAGGAAATTGTTATTAAGAAGCGAAAAAAAGAAGGTTGAAAAACAACATAAGTCGGTTTTTTTTAGAATGCTAAAGTACTCGCTTCCTTATATTCATTTATTGATCTTGGCTATAGCAATAGTGCTTACGTTAACATATTTGGCATTGCTTCCCCCACAAATTGTTCGTAAGGCGATAAATTCGTACATACTATCTGAAACTTTGAGTTCATCTGAAAAACTTTCTGGAATTGCAAAGCAGGGATTTCTGTTCTTGCTTGTATCCGGAGGTATATTCTTATTTGAATACTTGTCAATATTGGTAACAACTTATATAGGTGGCAAGGTTGTATACGATATCAGAAAAGAACTTTACGATCATGTATTAAGATTGCCCATGTCCTTTTTTGATAAACATCCAAGTGGTCAAATAACAACAAGAATAACAAGTGATACGCAGAATGTACAAGAATTCTTTACATCAGTTATCACAAGTGTTGTAAATGATGTCTTTTTGTTGGCAGGCGTCATATTAATGTTATGGCATATAAGTTCCCGACTCTTTTTTGATATCATTTATATATTTCCATTGATAGTTGTTGCTATGATTGTGTTCAGATATTTCGATATACGAGCATACAGAGCGGTTAGAAATGCAATAGCAAAGATAAATGCCTACATAGCAGAAAATCTTGCAGGGATGCCGGTTACTAAGTTATTTAATGCTGAGGAGTTCAAAAGAAAAGAGTTTGACAATATAAACCGAGAGTATTACAAGGCAAGAATGAATCAACTATATGTATTTGGTATCTTCAGACCTATAATAAATTTTCTTTATTATCTTGCAATGTCACTCATAATTTGGTTTGGAGCAAAGTACATACTTAGGAAAGTTTTGAATTTTGGTGATCTTTTTGCTTTCGTTTCATACATTGATACATTCATGAGACCTATAGAAGATTTATCTGAAAAATATGATATCATTCAAAACACAACTGCGAGTGCTGAAAAGATATTTGCACTACTTGATGAGAAAACAGAAGAGGAAAAAAGTGGAGGAAAGATGCAAATAGATTATGGTATTATAGAATTCAGAGATCTGTGGTTTACGTACGATAATAAGCGATGGATATTAAAAAACATAAACCTTCGATTCAACCCGGGCGAACTTGTTGCTATAGTTGGTGAAACAGGAGCAGGAAAAACCACAATAATGAATCTTATAAATGGGATGTACAAGCCACAAAAAGGTGTGATAACAATAGATGGTGTACCGCTTGAAGAGTATAACTTGCAAATGCTTAGAAAGCACGTCTCTGCTGTTCCTCAGGATGTTGTACTTTTCAGTGGAACCTTACTTGATAACATAAGGTTATTTCATGAAGAAATACCTGAAGAAGAAGTGTATAAAGCTCTCGAGAAGGTACGAGCACTTGACGTTATTCAAAGATTACCAGAAGGAATACACACGAAAATTGTTGAACGTGGGAAAGGTATTTCTGCCGGCGAAAGGCAACTTATTGCCCTTGCCAGATCAGTTTTGTTCGGTGCTAAAATATTTATACTTGACGAAGCCACAAGTAACATAGATGTGGAAACAGAACATAGAATCCAGCAAGCAGTTAGAGAATTAGCGAAAGATAACACTGTTATTATGATAGCCCACAGACTTTCTACAGTAGTAGAAGCTGATAGAATAATAGTTGTTTCCGATGGGCAGATAGCTGAAGAAGGAAAGCATATAGATTTATTGAGAAAGAGAGGGGAATATTACAAGCTTTACGAAATACAGTTTGCAAAAGAGGGTATGGTTTCATGAATATTAGAGCTTCTTACTGGACTTGGAAACTTATCAATGGTGAGCATATACCTGACGAAATGTCTACTGCATACATTATGCTCGATGGAAAATGCATGTATGATTGTGCGTACTGTACACACGCGCGAAATTCAACAAGTGATTCATCGTATTTGTCACGAATTGTTTGGAAAGAACTTGCCTTGCCTAATCTCTTGGAAAAAATAGCTTTGTTCAAAAGAATATGTGTTCAAACGGTTAATTACAAGGGATACGATAAAGATATATTGACGTTGGTAAAACAAATCAAAGGTACTTACAAAGAAATACTAATCTCAGTCTCCACACGTGTTTCTGGGACAAAAGAAATTGATACATTTATGGAAAATGGTGTGGATCAACTTGGTATAGCACTAGATTGTGTAAATAAAGAACTGCATAAAGCCTATCGTGGCAAACAGTTAGAGCACACGCTCTCGCTCATAGAATACGGAGCAAAGAAATATCCGGGTAAGATAACAACACACATAATTGTAGGGCTTGGAGAAAAAGACATAGAACTCGTAGAAATTTTTAGAAAAATGAAAAAGCTTAATGTAGAAGTTGCTTTGTTTGCATTTACACCTGTAAAAGGAACAAAATTACAGAACAGCTCCCCACCTGATTTAGATAGATACAGAAAGATTCAAATACTTAGATACATTATTTTTGAAAAGAACCAAGAACCTATCGTTGAATTTGATGAAAATGGCTACATACAAAAATTCATTTATGAAGCAGAAAACGTGCAGTTTGCGTTTTTAACTTCCGGTTGCAAGCATTGCACAAGACCTTATTACAACGATAGACCTATTCAAAAATTACTTTACAACTATCACAAACTGCCATCTACAAGTGTCCGACATTTGTAAATTTGTAAAGAGGTGTTGTAAAATAGATATATATACACTGCTTCAACGTTATGCTCTGAGTTGGGGTCTTATAATGTCAAGACTTACAGGTATGATAGTTGTAGCACCAATGTTTGCAGGTTTTTCCCTGCCATTAGAAATTTTGGTTGTATTACTTCTTGCATTAAGTTATGTAACACTTCCTATGGTAAACACTATGGTTCCTCTCACATTACCTATATCAACCCTTGTTGCCTCTCTTCTTTTTAATTTTTTTGTTGGTTTTTTGTTAGGGTTAATGGCATACACAATTGTAAGTGCTGTTTACATAGGTAGTGAGGTTTTTGGCATACAATCTGGTTTTAATGTAAGTGGTTCATTAGATCCAACAATGGAAGAATCACCTATAACAAGTGAGTTTGTATACTTAATTTCCGTTTACGTTTTCATATCATTAAAAGGACATTTGTTAATATACGAAAGTGTGATAAAATCTATACAGAGATTTCCCCTTGTGATTACAGATCTGCCATTTGAAAAAATTCATAATCAATACTTCGCACTTTTTGTGGATACTTTTCTGTTCTCATTACAAATAGCCTTACCAATAATTGGATTAATGTTTTTAGTCAATGTTCTTTTTGGTTTGCTTTCAAGGCTTGTTCCACAAATGAATGTGTTCATGGTGGCAATGCCGGCGAGCACAATAATAATGTTTTTCATTTTGGTAGGGATGATACCTTTATGGATAGAACTCATTTCAAAAATGATCGAGAAGCTGGGCCCTTACATAGACAAATTCTTGGGATTGTAAAAACTGCGTCTGGAAATTCAATCTTTGAATTCCGGATAGATATTCAACTTTTCGCTGATCCTGATAAAACTGAAAGGGCTACACCAAGAAAGAGGCAAAAGGCGCGTGAAGAAGGTCAAGTTCCCATTTCGAGAGAGTTTGTCTCCGGTCTTGGTTTTTTATTTGCCTCAATACTTTTTATGTTTTTGGGAAAAATGCTACTTAATGCTACGGTTTACAGTACACAAAACGTATTTGAGATATCGGATAAAGATATCAATACACTTGAAGATTTTATCATATACGCTGGTCAAACATTCAAACCTGCATTTGGTATAACATCAGTACTTGTACTTGGAACTGCATTATTTTCTCTCATCATTGGATTTTTGCAAACGAAGTTTCTTTTCACGTTAAAACCTTTGAAATTTGATTTCAACCGAATTAACCCCATTTCAGGTCTGAAAAGGATGTTTTCATTGCATTCACTGTTTGAACTTGCTAAAGCGATACTAAAAGTAATTATAGTAGGTTTTATAGGCTATAGTGTGATTAAAGGAAATTACAACAAACTTATGATCACGGCTGACAGCAATTTGATCGAAGGATCGCTTATTATTTGGAGTGTGTTAACCGAATTGATAATCAAATGTGGCATAGCTTTGATAGTAGTGTCAATTGCCGATTACTATTATTCGAGATACGAATACGAGCAGAACATAAAGATGACAAAGCAAGAAGTAAAAGAAGAATTCAAAGAAATAGAGGGAAACCCGGAAATTAAAAGAAAACAGAGGCAAATCATGATGCAATATGCAACACGTAGAATGATGCAAGAAGTTCCAAAAGCAAGCGTGGTAATAACAAACCCAACACACTATGCTTGTGCGTTAAAGTACGATCCAGATGAAGATTTTGCACCATTGCTCGTAGCAAAGGGTACAGACAAAATTGCACTTAGAATCATTGATGTAGCACGCGAAAATGATGTTCCAATTGTTAGAAATCCAAAACTTGCAAGAGAAATATATTATACTACAGAAATTGGTGAGATTATACCAGAAAAATTGTATAGGGCAGTTGCTGAAGTACTTGCATATATTTATGCTTTGCGAGAAAAGAGGGAGATAACTTAGCAAGTGAACTTTTACCAATAAATCGAGGTGAGATATGCGAATATATTTTGATCCTAATTTTTCGTTTAATGAGCTAATAGATTATTATGCACCAGTGATAATAGAAATAGACAATGAAAAGTACATAGACTTACATTCGTTGACTATCATAAACTTACTTGGTGCAGTTCCAAAATTTAAAGGTTTGGAAAAGCTTGAAGATTTGTTATTCACAGTCTTAGAATTTGATAATATAGATGTTCCAAAAGAGCAACTTAAAAGATTTGATAAAGAGATGTTTGAAAAATTTAAGATATCTAATACCATCTCTCTCAGGCAAATGTACCAATCTTCGCTTCATAGATCCAATCTGCTGAGATTAGAGAATACACCACACAACATAGAGTTCTTGGTTTATTTATGTAGTCAATATGTTATTGAAAATCGTCAGTTTTTCCAGGACAAAAGATTTGAAGTAATTCTCGAAATAATCACTTATATCGAACTAAAAAAATTTTCGGAACGTACTCAAGTTAAATTTTCTATGCCTCAACCATTTATATTTCTCTTTGACCTATCAGATGTTTCCCTCGAGCAAACCCATCTGCTACTTGATGAAATTGAAAACCTCAACAGTGCATTAACTCAAAAAGTGCCAAGCATCTATGAATATTGCAAAGCCAAGATGCATAGCTTGGAAAAACTCTTTGAATCGATAGACAGAAAATCATTTTCCAAACTAATTTCTGCGTTTGCTTCCATAGATGATATAATATCTGACTTAATCTTGCTTAAAGAGATGCTTCAAGAAATAGAGAAAATTAAATGAATATGGTGAAAAAACATCTTCATTTAACTTTTTTCCAAGTTGACTACTTGGAAAATTTAGCTTTCTTAGTAAATTGTTTTAATGAGATTTTTGCGCTATAAAAAATTCTATTTTGGTCGATAATTTTTATAGACACTTGAAATAAACAAATATCCATGGCGGTGATATTATGCGGATTGATGAGTATAACTTGACCATGGAGTCAGAAAATACTATTTTCAAATATTCTAAAATCTCATCAACTTTTAGAAAATATAAAACACCTGACAAGATAGAGATCATAGTGAGTGAAAAAAAGCCACAGATAGATGAAAAGACATTGCAGAAGCTAAAGGTACTGATTGCAATGTTAGAAAAATTGACAGGTCGAAAGCTGAAAATCTATCTTCCAGAAGCCGAGTATGAAGTGCAAATTAGTCATCAAAAAGGACAAGATGTTATCGAGTTTGAAAGTGAGCAAGAATCGTTAGATGTTCAATATTTGAATTTTTCTTCACAAGGTTTTGTAAAGACAAAAGACGGGCGATTAATTGATTTTTCTGTTCAGCTTAAAGAATTTCAGTTGTCATATTATTATCTAAGATCGTCCGGCAAAGTAGTTGATCCTTTGGTTCTCGAATTAAAAGGTGGGCATTCAGAGTTGAAGACCGTAGAAATTGATTTAAACTTTGATGGCGAACTTGATAAGTTCTACATTGGCGGTAATCTTGGATTTCTTGTGTACGATAAGAATGGAAACGGAAAGGTTGATAGTGCAAGAGAGCTCTTTGGCCCTTCTACTGGCGATGGTTTCAAAGAACTTGCTTTGCTTGACGGTGATGGTGATAATTGGATCGACGAGGATGATTTAGAATTTTTGAAATTAAAAATTTGGACTTTGGATGAAAATGGAAGAGAAAAACTCGTTGGATTGCTTGACTTAAAGGTAGGAGCAATTTTTCTTGGAAATGTGACAACACCTTTTGAGTACGAAGATTACGTTGTTAGAAAAACAGGTGTTTATTTAACAGAAGATGGATTAGCAGGTACTATTAGACAAATTGATGTAAAAGTTTGAAATTGGCATAAATCCGCATAACCTCATCATTATTTATTTTTCACCCAATCCTCATAAGGTTTGGGTGAATTTTTTTTTTGCAAATTGTTTTTGGTATAATTATAATCGAATAATCGGTGATGAAATTTAATATTAAAGTCTCAAGCTAATGAAAACTTTTCATCAGGAAGTTGAAAATAAACATAGAAGTAGAAAGGGGCATACGTATGGCTATATCACCAATTGAACTAAGGCATGAACTTCATATGAATCCAGAACTTGCATTTAATGAATACACAACCCAAAGCATACTTAAACTAGCACTTGAAGATCTTAAGCTTCAACCACAAGTAATAGCGAAAACAGGGCTCATTGTGCTTGTAGAAAATGACAAATCTAAACCTTCGATACTTTATCGTGCTGATATGGATGCATTACCTATCAAAGAGGAAACGAATTGGGATTTTAGCTCACAAAACCAATACATGCATGCATGTGGTCACGATGTTCACATGGCAGTAATGTACGGAGTCATAAAGGAAGTGTTGGAAAAAAATATAAAAGGGAATTTCGTTTTCGTTTTTCAACCGGCAGAAGAAACCATAGGTGGTGCTAAACATATACTCGATGAAATGAGAGAAAAGTACAAAATAAAATATGCTACGGCACTGCATGTTAGTGATGAGTACAGTTTAGGAGAATTCGCAACAACCGTTGGTACTTTGTTTGCCTGTGCAATGGAAATTACAGCTAAATTTAAAGGTTTATCTGCACACATTGCACAAAAAGCGAAAGGAGTTGATGCACTTTATAATTGTGTAAAGTTCTTGAATGAATTTTATGAAGCACATATTGATAATGATGAATTGGGAAACGAGTTCTTATTGGTTTTGGCAAGATGTTTGCAGGAAATGTTAGAAATGCAGTAGCAGATTATTCAGAAGTGCAAGGATCAATAAGGGGTGAAAAACTCGAGATTGTTTTCGAAACATTTGAAAAGATCAATAAAATAGCTAAAAAATACAATGGTTTTTTGGAACGAGGTAGTCTTTATCCACCTGTGTCAAATAACAGTGAACTTGTTAAGTTGTTTGAATCGGTTGTTGTTTCAAACAATTACAAATTTATAGATTGTGGTATGAAGTACACAGGTGAGGATTTTGGATTTTTCAGCATGAAATTTCCTTCTTTAATGTTCTGGGCTGGGGTAAGGACTTCAGATAAGATGTATGGATTGCACAATCCTAAGTTTTTACCAGATGATGAAGTTATCCCTTTCTTAATTGAATTTATGATAAAATGGTTGAGAGCGCTGTCACAGGAGGTATGAGATATGATAGTATTCATGACAGATTGGGGAAATTCACATTACGTAGGTATTTGTAAAGGAGTTATTAGGAGTATAACTGACTGTGAAATAGTAGATCTAACGCATTCTATTACACCGTACAACGTAAGGGAAGCGATGTACATTCTTGATAGGAGTGTTGATTGGTTTCCTGAAAAGAGCGTTTTCCTGGTAGTTGTTGATTACGGCGTTGGGACAGCAAGAAAAGCTATAGCTGTCGAAACTGAAAAATACTACTTTGTCGCACCAGATAACGGTATTTTGACACTTGTTTTAGAGAGGTATCAACCTCACAAAATAGTAGATTTGGTAAATAAAAAATATCATGTGGGGAACTCTCGAACATTTCATGGGAGAGACATCTTTTCTCCAGCAGCTGCTTACATAACAAAAGGCTTATTTGACGAACTTGGGACGAGAATGCCAAATTACGCCACGGTACCATACAGAAAAGCCCATCTCTCAGCTAACATCATTCAAGGAGAGATAGCTTACTTTGATAGATTCGGAAACATAGAAACGAATATCCCATTTTCTTGGATTTCTGAAAAAGACATTGTTAAGCTAAAAGTTGGAGGAAGAATATATCAGGTACCGGTAGTTGACACCTACGCAGATGTTGATGAGGGCGAATTATTGATTCACGAGGATAGTACAGGTTACATTGAAATAGCCATCAACAAAGGTATTGCGCGCGAAAAGATAAGGTGTTCGGAAGGTTGTGAGATTGAAATAACATTTTAGTAACTCTCTTTACCTTGGAACAATGTTAGGAGGATTAGTATGAATAAATTTATCGCTGGCGCCATTATAGTTCTATTTTTAGAAACGTGTTTTTCTGGAGTTCTTTATAACTTTGCGTATCAATTTATGATAGAAAAGAAAGTACCTGAACAACACGCAAGGTTAATGGCGTTTGTTTTGGAGGAAGAAGCAAAAAGTATCCCATTGAGTATCGATCCACTTTTTATGTTAGCTTTTGGTATGTGTGAGACAGGGTTTGTAAACGCCTTTGGTGACAAAGGAAAAGCAGTTGGATATTTTCAACTTCACGAAAATGCTGTGATTTATGTGACAAATTTTTATGATGATGTCAGGCAGTTCAAAAAAAACAATCGAATACACACCGAGCTTATCAAGTACCCTGACTGGCAGTTGAAAATTGCTTATAGATACATATACCTAACTTTGAAAAATGTGTATAATTGGGACTTAATTCAAGCAATTGCCGCTTACAATGGGCGAAAAGATAGATATAATCAATATACTGTTAAGTTTTTTAAAAGTTACTCAGACATAGTTCAGATGTATACTACTTATCTTTCAAATCTTTCAAACTTGACAACTTTACCTACTTATAGCAACAAGAAAAAATAATTGTATTGAGTTTCATTCTTAGATTTGAGGTGATGTTGTCTGAAGCTAACTATAGGAAAGTACATTCCAAAAGATTCTTTAATACATGAACTTGACCCGAGGGGGAAGTTGTTTGCTATCATAATGCAGATAACGCTTGTAATGTTTTCACAAAAAATTGTTGACTATCTCATTCCTTTGATTCTTTTAATAACTTTGGTGTGGTTATCCAAAATTAAAACAGTCTTGTATTTAAGAAGTTTGAGAAGTATGTGGTTTTTGATAATTTTCGCTGCTATCGTTCAATATTTTGAAGGAGGAGTTTATTCGGCACTTTACATAGTATTCAGGTTATCTTTAATATTTCTCTTTGCTTCGATACTCACATACACAACTCCCCCACTTTTAATGGCAAGGGGAATAGTTGACATATTAAGATTTTTTGGTGTTAAGGAAAGTTCACGTGAAGATTTTGGAATGATGCTTTCTATATCTATAAGATTTATCCCTGTACTACTCGACGAAACTGATAGGATAATTAAAGCGCAAGTCTCAAGAGGAGCGAAATATTCAGAAAAAGGGCTGAGAAACAAACTCTCAGCCTTGACAAGTATTGTAATCCCATTGCTTGTTTCGTCTTTAAGAAAAGCTGAAGAACTCTCGCTTGCACTTCAAGCTAGAAAATACGGAATTACTAAAAGGACACATTATTATTCACTGAAATGGACTCGAAAAGATTCTCTGTACTTACTTGCCAATTTTATTTTTTTGCTTTTAAGTTTATTTTTTAGAGTTTTTTAAAAAAACAGCATCAAACCTGCTTCTTATTTCTCTTAGTTCATCTAATGTAACATTTAAAGGTAACAAGAATCTGATTACACCGTTTCCGAGAATGTTGACAAGCAATCCTTCTTTTATGAAGTTGTTTATTTGTAGGTCAAAACTGTTTTTTAACACAATTCCTCTCATTAATCCTAAACCTTTTATATTTTCAACATACGGAGCATCATAAAATCTGCTCTCGAATTCTTCACCCATCTTTACAACGTATTCCAAAATTTCCTCGGTAACCATTTCAAGGACAGCCTTACCAGCAGCTAAGGCTATAGGATTTGGGGCAAATGTTGAGCCATGCTCACCTTTTTCGAATGCATCAGAATATTCATTTAACATGAGACATGCACCAAGAGGTAATCCGCCTCCTATACCTTTTGCTATTGTTACTAAGTCTGGTGATATATCGAAATATTGATATGCATAAAATTTTCCAGTTCTCCCAAGACCACTTTGTACTTCATCGGCTACTATTAAAAAGTTCTTTTTAGTCTTGTAGTTTTGAATGATTTCAACAATTTCTGTTGGAATTAAATCCAAACCACCACTGCCGTGTATTACCTCAACAAAAACAGCTGCTATTTTAGCTTCTTGTTTGAAAAAATCATGTACTACATCTACATTGTAAGGGAGGAAAACTACATCTTGTTCCTCTACAAATTGTTTTCTTATATTTTCAAATCCAGTTATACTCAAGGCTTTTAGTGTTCTACCATGAAAATTTCTAATAAATGATACTATTTTACCCTGCTTTCTGTATTTTTTTATTACCTTGAGCGCACACTCTGTGCTTTCTGTGCCGGAGTTTGTGAAAAAGACCTTCCCTTCACTTTTAGTTTCTTTGACCAATCTCTCAGCAATTACCTCAGCATCTTCATCAAGGAAGAAGTTAGAGATATGAGTATAGCGTTGAAGTTTTTCTTTCATCGCGTTTATAATCTTCTCATGGTTGTGTCCAAAAAGTAATACGCCAATTCCCATGAATGTATCAAAGTACTCTTTTCCTTCTGTATCCCAGACTTTTATACCTTTTGCATGGGAAATTTGGATTGGATACCTATTATACGTGGATGCAATATAACTCATTTGATCACCGCTTTCTCCACTATGTATGTTCTTGACTTTAATTATAACTCAAAAGCTTTGCATATCTTTTCAACCAACTTTTCTGCACTTTGTTCAGGTACAAGAACAGATATTTTTATCTCAGATGTTGTTATAAGTTCGGGCTCAATATTCTCTTTTGAAAGTACATCCAAAAGCTTAGATGCAACACCATAACTTGATCTCATACCAGTTCCCACGATAGTTATCTTTGCAAATTGTCCATAAAAGTGATACTTTGCACCATAAATGGATAAGGTCTGATCAAGTAATTCTTTTACTTTCTCTATTCTATCTGGCACTACGGTAAAGGCAATATGTGTTGAAAATCCATTCTTCACGAGAGATATCATATCTACATTAATACCGCGTTCTGCCACCCTCTTAAATATATCTGCAACTACAACTGCATCGTTGGGTAAGTCCATTATAGAAACCTTAATTTGATTTCTGTCTAAACTTACGCCGGTAACAACCGGTTCTTCAAGCCATTCTGGTAATCTATCCACCACCCACGTTCCCTCCTCTTGTGTGAAAGATGAAGCACAATAAATTTTGATTTTGTATTTTTTAGCAATTTCGACAGACCTTGAATGGAGAACTTTTGAACCTGTTGCAGCAAGTTCAAGCATATCATCGTAGGTTATGTATTTCCACTTTTTCGCTCCCGGATAAAGCCTTGGATCGCAGGAATAAACACCATCCACATCACTATAAATCTCACATTCGCATTTTAACTTTGCTGCAAGAGCTACCGCTGATGTATCAGATCCCCCTCGCCCAAGTGTTGTGAAATGTCCTTCTTGTGTTATCCCTTGGAAACCTGTCACAACGATAACGTCATGATTTTTCAAATGTTCCTTCAAATGTTGCATACTGATATCCAAAATCTTTGCGTTTGTGTGATGATGTGTTGTAAGTATTTTTGCTTGGAATGCGTTAAGTGAGATTGCATTGATTCCCATATCTTTAAGGGCAATAGCTACAAGTGCGCAAGATACTTGTTCACCAGTTACAAGTAACATATCAAGTTCACGTTTATCTGGGTTTTTGGAGACCGATTTTGCAAGTGAAATCAATTGATCTGTCGTCTTTCCCATAGCTGATATAACTGATACTACTTTATATCCTTCCTTAACTTTGGATGCAATCCTTGCTGCAACGTTTTTAATTCTGTCTACATCTGCAACGGATGAACCACCGTATTTTTGGACTACCAGTCTCAAGGTTCATCACCTCAAACTATTTTATTTTTCTTAGCTCTTCGAGTATCTGTGTTTTACTTAAAGTTCTTTCATCGACTTTCTTGATAAATCTAGCAGGTACACCAGCCACAACTGTGTAAGGTGGTACATCATCCACCACTACGGCACCGGCAGCTACAACCGAATGCTTGCCAACAGTAACTCCTTCAAGTATTACAGCGTTTGCGCCTATCAAAACGTTATCTTCTATTGTTACTGGTTTTGCACTTGGTGGTTCTACAACACCTGCAATCACGCTTCCCGCTCCTATATGACAATATTTTCCAATCCTTGCTCGAGCACCAACAACAACGTTCATATCAATCATCGTCCCTTCGCCAATTACGCTACCAAGGTTTATCACCGCACCCATCATGATAACGGCATTATTTCCTATCTCTACGTACTCCCGTATAATTGCACCAGGTTCGATTCGTGCATTGAATTTGGAAATATCTGAAAGTGGTATAGCAGAATTATGTGCTATAAACTCGATCTTGGATGATTTTATTGCAGGATGGTTTATAATATCTTTTATATATTCGTAATTTCCAAATAACACTCCAAAATTATCAGAGCCAACAAATTCAAATTCTACGTTAATTCCATCTTTGTTTTCTATATTAACCTGCTTTAAATCTCCACATATGTAAGCCCTTACAACGGTTCTTTTCCTACTTTTCGCAATAAGTTCTATAATTTCGTCACTTGTTAACTCACTCGGCTTCTTATTTATCATGTTTCTAACCTCCCATCTGCTTAACAACGTCCGAGAACGAATAAAATCCGTTCTTCTTAGTCATAGAAAATAACGCAGCCTTTCTTGCCCCTATGGAAAATGCTCGTCTTGAAAGTGCTTTATGTGTTAATTCAATGACTTCACCATCATTTGCAATAACTACGGTATGTTCTCCAAAAACACCGCCTATGCGTAATGAATTAATTTGTATCTCCTTATCAAGTGTGTTTTTCAACATAAGTGCCGTTCCAGATGGTGCATCTTTTTTCTTGTTATGATGTGTTTCAACAATAGCTATATCCCAATTGTTAAAGTGTTGACGAAATTGCTGTAAAATTAGTTTTAATAAATTAATACCTTCTGAAAAATTATAACTTTGCACAACTGGGACCTTTTCGGATAATTTTTTCAGTTTATTTAAGTCATCATCACTTAATGCAGTGGTACCTATTACAAGTGGACATGAGAATTTGCTGCATAAATCTATCGTTTTTTCAAGAGCACTCCTATGTGAAAAATCCACGATAACCTCTGGTTTTTCTGTTACGTCTTCAACATCAACGTCAACTCTTAACACCAATTCATCACCCATTGAAAGGAAATAATCTGCTATTTCTCTTCCCATCTTTCCTTTTACACCTACGATGCCGAATTTCATTGTAAAACACCTACCTTTTCTAAGGTCTTTTTAAGTAGTTCGAGTGTTGATTGCTTTGCAGATACAAGTGGTAATCTAAGTTCATTATCAATCATTTTCATCAAATAAAGTGCAGCCTTTACGGGGATTGGATTTGTCTCTACAAAAAGCACTTTCATCAACTCAAGATACTTAAAGTGAATTTCTCTTGCTTTTTGCAAGTTACCTTCCATTATTGCGTTTACAAGTTCAACCATTTGTGCAGGTATAACGTTCGAGGCTACGGAGATAACACCATCACAACCAGCACAGATCATGTGGAATGCTCTGTCGTCGTTACCTGAATAAATGTAAAATTGCCCATTTGTTAATCTGTATATCTCATCTGCTTGATTAACATCCGGATTAGCCTCCTTAATAGCGACAATGTTTTTACAATCGCTTGCTAAGTGTGCAACTGTCTCAGGCGAGATATTTACACCCGTTCTGGAAGGCACATTGTATATAACGATGGGTTTACTTAGACGTTCGGAAAGGTATTTATAGTGTGCGTAAAGTCCTTCTTGGGTAGGTCTGTTATAGTACGGAGTGACTATCAAAAGTGCATCGGCACCACTTTTTTCAGCACTCTTAGATAATTCCAAAGTCTTATGTGTGTCATTTGTCCCAGTACCAGCTATGACTTGCACATTGTTATTACATAAATCTTTTGTTATTGATATAAGTCTTTCCCTCTCTTCGAAAGTAAGCGTTGGCACCTTCCCCCGTTGTACCAGCTACAACTATAGCTCTTACGCCTGCCTCAACTTGCCATTTTACAAGCTTTTTGTAAGCCTCATAATCTACCTCCCCGTTTGAAAATGGCGTAACAATAGCTGTTCCAACACCAGTAAACATTTTTGATAGTTCTGTTAACTTACTCATGTAGGACCCCTCCTTCCAAAAATATGTCTTTATCAGAAAAAAGTACGCTTAAAATTCCACCGCGCGCATGTATTTCTACTTTGTCCGGAACAGATGAGTCTTCAAGTATAAAAAACTTGTAATAATAAGCAGTAGCGGTGACTCCTGAACCGCAAGACAACGTTTCTCTCTCAACTCCTCGTTCGTATGTTCTAATTTTTAAAGCTTTCTCTCTTATTACTTCAAAGAAATTTACATTTGCATTGAATTTTCTTCTCATTTCCGGTGCAACTTTCTCAAATTCAATAAAGTCAACATTTGGAGACTTGACAATTATGTGGGGAACGCCAACTTCAACTAAAACACCAATAAAACCGTTGTACTCAATCATATTTTTATAGACCGGAGAAGGCATTTGAACAGAAACAATATGCAAACTAGTTGATGCTTTGGCTTTCAGCACACCTGCGTTAGTTGAAAAAATTATATCTCCATTGATGTTATAAAATTCCATAAGGTATGTTACGAATGTTCGGGCACCGTTACCACAGAAAGTTGCTCTTTTACCGTCTCTGTTAAAATAATCCATGTGGTAGGTATTTTCATTTTTCTCGACAAATATTACACCATCTCTATCTTCAACATAATTTAGCACTGTTGTTGATTTCTCTAAATCGTTCAATTTTTCATTTATACAATCTACAACTATAAAAGTGTTACCTGTAGCGCTATATTTTTCCACCTTCATTATCCATCACTCACGCATTTGAATAGTTTCTTTGTTAAGTTCAAAGTGCTTTTCAAGAATCCTAAAAGCATTTGTTGCAGCACCAACTCTAAGATTATCAGCAACTACCCATATTCCAAATGTATGCGCATCAAAGAGTCGGATCCTACTCACATGCACATAATCATCTTTTTCGATCTCAATTGGTGTAACAATGTCATTATGCAACACTACATTTTCACCACTTGCTATTGTTTCAATCAAATCTTCCTTGGACATTATTGGAAAGATAGTTCTTGCAACGATACTTTCGGAATGTCCAATTCTAACAGGAACTCGTACCGTTGTCGGGAATACATTAATAGAATTAGAATTAAGGATCTTTCTTGTTTCGTTTATCATTTTCCATTCTTCCTGGGTAATATCGTTTATCAAATCCCCTATGAGAGGAATAACATTGTGTGCAATGCGCCGTGCGAAGACTGTATGTTCTAACCCACCACCCAGTTGACTTTCGTACTCTCTTATTGCTTTGTAACCAGCACCGGAAACAGCTTGATAAGTTGAAACAAAGATCTCATGAACTTGATATCTGTCATGCACCCGGTATAAGGCAAGAACCATCTGTATTGTTGAACAATTTGGGTTAGCAACTATCCCACGGTAGTTTTTTAATAACCTTCCGTTAATTTCTGGAACAACTAATGGAATTTCAGGTACCATTCGAAAAGCTGAAGAATTATCTATAACAACGCTACCAGCGGCTGCTGCTATTGGTGCAAAACGTTTTGAGACCTCTGAACCTGCGGAAAAAAGCAAATAATCAAAACCATCTTTCATATGCTCCTCACTTAAAATTTCAACTGGTATGTTTAAGCCACGGAACTTTAAAATTTGTCCAGCAGAGCGTTCTGAGGCAAAAAATCTTACTTCCGAAAAATCCAGCTTTGAACTTTCAAGAACCTCTATCATGTTCCTGCCAACAGCTCCAGTAGCCCCTACAATACCTACTTTCATACAACCACCCCCAATGTTTTAAGAATTAGGAAAGTTTCTCATGCGGATAAAAACTACTGATTCTAAATCACACAAATTTACGTAAATCTATAAAAAAGCGGGCTACAGTATTCAACTGTAGCCCGCCTTTTGGTGACTAACCTGCGTTTATCCTATACCAAACGCAAGCTGACCACCTATCAGCGGGCAGCTGCGTTTAGCTTTTTTATTCATATTTGAAAAAACACTGTTTACTAGCAAAATAAAACCGTTATAGTTTACTATCATCTTCTAACTTCCTCCAAAATAAAAAATCTCGAGTATAGTAAATCTTTGCACTAATTATATCATAAAAATGTTGTATTTTGTCAAGTAGTATTTCTATTTTTTTGTTTCTTTGTTTCTTCCTTCATTTTGTACATCAATTTATCAACATCATGAAGAGACTTCTGAAAGTTTTCTGCATACTGGACTACTCCATAAGAAAAATCAGGGTTTAACGGGTGTGATAATGTAAATTCTTGTCTTGCTTTTTCAACTATTTCTGTTGCTTTATTAACCGGACAATTCTTTAAGACTAAAAGAAATTCATCTCCTCCCATTCTGACAACAGCGTCGGTTTTTCTCACTGAAGATTTCAACACACTGACAAGAGTTTTTAAAATCTCTTCTCCAACATTGTGTCCGTATTTATCGTTTATTATTTTAAAATTGTTAAGATCTATATATACAAATGCATCGGTATTGTTCAAAGACATTTCAGAGAGCGCGCCTCTGCTGTAAGCTCCTGTTAGAGAATCCGTGATACTTTTCATATGAGCAAGCGACAAGCTAACTATCATGTCTTTGTACTCATTGACTAAACTGTACGCAAAACCTGCAAACAAAGACACTATACCGTACATGGATAGAAGTTTTTGGTTAGATGACAACCACATAGCTACTGCATCATGAACCAACGTTAGAACAAAGAAAAATGAAAAAGTTATTTGCACAGGAGAGTAAGTTTGTGATATCCTTATTGTTAGATATATACCGTTTAATAAAAGCAGTGATGCTAAGTTGTTGGACAAAATTTTTAAAATGTAATTATTCCACGCAGACAATATTATTATACCTATTCCTACATTGAGAATGATCAAAAGTTTCGTAAATAGGTCTACTTTTTCGAAATTTTGTTTGTTCATCCCATAAATCAGTGAAGATAAACCAAAGTACGCAGAAGCGACAAATATCTTTCTAAATATCAAAATCAAAGATTCGTTACCCATTGTTGGAAACGGTAGAAGATCGAACATCCAAAATGTACCAAGAAGACTTGCAATAGAAAAATGAAGATAAATGCTTCGCTTCTTGTTTGAAAGATTTTTTGAAATCAGATAAAGTATTATTGCTAAGGTTAGTGAAAGCCCGATACTAAGCAACAATAAAACGTGTGTGACAATGTAAAGTACCATGTATTTATCTTTTTCATCTTCGCTGATTATAACCGGTTTGAAATCAATACCTATTTCATAAACTCCAGATATCTCTAAGGTGATTGTCTTAGTGTTTTTCGGTAGTTGAAAGATGAACGGTTGATACCAAAAATGCCCACATCTGTTTTTAGTAAAACCATAACTACCGATTAGATCTCCGTTGGAATAAACTGCCAGATAAGAGGCATCAACTTGAGGCAGATAGAGATAATTAGCATCTTTATTTAGTTCAAGATCCTCTACATTGTAAGATAGTAAGATCGTTGCACGATTTTTTAAAATAACATAGTAAGGAACTTTGATCTGTTCATTTTCTACGTTTAAATTAATACTTTTTTCAACCTTCCAATTTGATAAATAGTACCCTTTTGGTGTCAATGAATATCTTATAACCAAAACAAGAGCTAAGAAAATCGCCAATGCAATTAAGTAGTAAAAAGTTGAATAACGCAGATTGATCATTAAACTCGTGATAAAGTTAGGAACTTTTATCTTCATAAATCCCCCTACTATCTCTGCATTGGTTAACGCTAATATATTATATCATCAATTTTTTTGATCCAAAACCATTCAAAAATTTTCGATGTTTTTTCGCCTTTATAAAATTGATAACTGAGGTGATACTTTGATTATTCATGTAAATCTACTTGGCTTAGACTTGATGTTAACACCGCATTCGTTTGAAAGAATGGTAGAAAGGGGTATAAGTGTGGATGAAATCAAGAAGTTGTTGGAATCAAAAGATTCACAGGCGCTATTACAAAAGAACGGTAACATCCGTATAACCAACGGTATAATTTCAGTCGTGTTGAGATTATCTGGTAAGGTGCTGTATCTTGTAACGGTTTACAGAAATTAACTACAAGTAAAAACCTCCCCGTTTGGGGAGGAGATGGATTTATTTTTTGTGAAAAAGAATTAGATATATTTTACTACATTTTCCAAAGGTATCCTTTGTCGTTCACTTTCTTCGGTTAAATAATGTTTTTCGTTTAGTATATTGAAATTTCCCCAGTATCCAACAGCTATTATTGTAATCACGATTCCATCAATTCCAAATAACTGTTTGACTTTCTCTGGTTCAAATCCAGCAACGGGATGAGCAATAAGTCCCATCTGAGTAGCTTGCACCAAAAGCATGCCAACAGCTAAACCGGTGTCAAACAACGCGTAGTTTCTATCGTCACTTAACTGACAAGCGTACTCATTTTTTGTGTGGACAATTATCAAAGTGGGTGCATGTTTCATCCAATAATTTCCACCACTGAGTGCTTCATGAAGCTTTTCAAGATTTTCTTTTGTCCTGACAACTGTAAATCTCCAAGGTTGTTTATTTGAACACGATGGAGCCAAATGTGCAGCTTGAACCAGTTTTTCAAGCATTTCATCGCTTACATTTACTGACCTGATTCCTCTGAAAGCCCTTCTAATTTGTATATTATCTGAGATCTTGTGATCATTTGAGATAATTTCTTTGTATTTTGAAAGCACCTCTTTCGCATGATCTTTTACATTCACTCTATTCCACTCCATTCTGATCCGTCCCCATGGATCTATTATGTAAGTTGATCGAATGAGCTTACCATTCTTGACTGCACCAAACTTTTCGGCTACGATTTTATCCGGATCTGATAATAGCTTAACCTTTAAACCTTTCTTTGACTTGAATTCGGCAATGACCTTGCAGGTGTCTGGTGATATTCCTATGACATTTCCATTAAATTCATCTATGTAATGTGTAAAGTCGAGGCCTTCAATGGTGCAGCCGGGTGTGTTTGCCTTTGGGTAAAAGTATACAACTGTGTACTTACCAAGTAAACTCTTTGAGTTGAAATCTTTGTTATCTTCATCTTTAAGAACAAATTCTGGTATAGTTTTATAGTTACTCGTTATGTTCTTCATACTTCAAGCCCCCTATACGCAACGGGTGTTTTGTCTTTCTTGTACGCAGCAAGTTGCTCTTCAAATACAGGCTTGTTTGGATTTTTATAAATCACACCTAGTGCTATCTTTTTATCATCCATGGCAATCTTAAACGCAGCTTGTCTATCAGTTGGATCATAGTTATCTGGTAATAAATATGTGTTTTCTCTGTACCATTGGTAAGTGTTAACTTTATTAAATGTTACACACGGCTGGAGTATGTCTACAAGTGCATATCCTTTATGTTGAATAGCCATTTTTATAAGCTCGACTGTGAGATTGAAATTACCCGAAAAGCTTCGAGCAACGAATGAAGCATCGAGTGCCACAGCAACGGCTATTGGATTGAACGGATCGACATAAACACCTTCAAATTGCAAACTTGTTATTTGACCTCTTGCCGTAGTTGGTGAAGCTTGGCCTTTTGTTAAACCATATATTTGGTTATCATGTACGATGTTTGTTATATCTGGATTTTTTCTTATTGTGTGAATGAAATGGTTGCCACCTTCGCCGTATGTACAACCATCACCGCTTTCAGCAATCACTATAAGTTCAGGGTTGACCATTTTGATAGCAACGGCTGCTGGTAATGATCTTCCATGCAATCCATTAAACATGTGTGCTTTTACATATTGAGGCATCTTTGCAGCCTGACCAATACCAGATACAATAACCACGCGTTGTGGTTCTATTTGAAGTTGCGCAAGAGCTGTTTTTAGTTCGTTTATTATTCCAAAGTTTCCGCATCCTGGACACCATGCAATATCTGGATTTGGTATATCGTAAACTTTTGTTTCCCACATATTATTCAACCTCCTTAGCTATTCTTTCGGCTAATTCTTCGACGGAATAAACATACCCGCTGTATTTTAAAATTCTACATGACGTATCGATACCAAATTCTAACTTCAGCAAATTCGCAAATTGACCGCTAGCATTCTGTTCAACAAATATGGTTTTTTTGGCACGCTCAAAGTAGTTCTTAACACTCTGAGAAAGAGGATAAACTTGCGAAAAGTGTAATACCGAGATTTTTTCGTTTCCAATTCTTTCAACAGCTTCCTTTACTATTTGCTGTGTGGAACCCCAACAAACAACAAGATATTCATAGTCGTTTGTTCCAAACAACTGCGGCGTGACAAAATCTTCTTTTATTTTTTCAAGTTTTCTCAACCTTTTTTCAACCATCTTTGTTCTTACTTCACCACTTTCTGTTATATGACCGTACTCGTCATGCTCGTCACTATCAACACGTACAAGTCCTTTTCCATAACCAGGTATACCACGCGGAGAGATTCCATCTTCCGTTATTTCATAACGCCTATAAGATTCTTCAGTCTTTACTATGAATCTTTCAATTTGGACTTGTGGTAACTCGCTTATGTTATAAAAAGAGTCGAGTAGATACTGATCCGTAAGAATGAATACTGGTATCTGATACTTGTCTGCAATATTGAATGCCTTAGCTGTAAGTTTGTAAGCTTCGCATAGATTACCGGGAGCGTATATTACTCTTGGAAAATCCCCGTGTCCAGCATACAAAACAAGATTCAAATCACCTTGCTCAGTTCTTGTTGGTAATCCAGTGGCAGGACCTGGCCTTTGACCAAGATGCACAACGATAGGTGTTTCTATCATTCCAGATAAGCTTATTGCTTCTGTCATGAGTGCAAACCCACCGCCAGAAGTGGAGACCATTGCACGTGCACCGGCATACCATGCAGCAATTGCCATATTCGCTGCTGCAATCTCATCCTCAGCTTGATCTACGAGTATTCCATACTCACCTGACAGTCTTGAAAGTTCAGTAAAAACAGTGGTTGCTGGTGACATTGGATAGGATGATATAAAATTACAACCACCAGCGATCGCACCTTTGGCAACAGCCTCATAACCACTTGTTAAATATTGCTGTTTTACTTTTTCATTTCGTTCAATTTCAAAGCTTAATCCAAGGGTCTTACTTATTTCATATCCTTTCAATGCAGCGTTAATATTTGCTCTCACAACTTCTTCCGATTTCCTTTTGAAATATTCTGCTACATTCTTCACAAGTGCGTCTTCTTCTGCACCTATTATTCCGGCTAATACACCTATAGCAACTGAATTTTCGTATATCTTATTTCCAAAACTCTCAGCAATTTCTTCAAATTTTACACCAATTGAATTTTTTCCTTTTCTACATACCGTGGTTCACCAAGGATTATTGTATGTTCAGTAAGCCTTGAAC
>JBCNVJ010000043.1:0-3699 GCA_039630255.1 Fervidobacterium sp.
AACTACGACAAGTGGATTAATTTCCAAAAGCAAATACAAGATGAGATAGCAAAGTATCAAGCAGAGTTGGACAAGATTAAAGATAACACCCAAAAACAACAAAAATACCTTGAATATCAGCAAGCAATAAACACAAAAATAACGCAAACTCAGCAACAAATAGAAGCAGAAATACTTGGTAAGGTTAAAGAATACGCAGAAGTAATGGGATACGACTTTATTTTTAACAGCACGACAATGGCGTATGGAAGTCAAACTTACAATATCACTGATGCATTTATAAAATATCTAAAAACATCGAAGAAATAAACTTCAAACATTTTATGAAAGACAGAATTTTGTGTGAAGGTATATTCAAAAAATTTGGCAAAAAAGTGGTCTTGAACAACGTATCCTTAGAAGTTAGTACAGGTGAGGTAGTAGGATTGCTTGGTCCAAATGGATCAGGCAAAACTACTTTGTTCAACATAATCTTGGGTGTAGTTGTCCCCAATAAAGGAGAGATTTATTTTAATGAAAAGAAGATTACAAACATGCCTATACACAAAAGGGCAAGATTGGGTATAACCTATTTGCAGCAAGAAACTTCTGTTTTTAGAGAACTAAGAGTTGAGGAGAACTTGAAAACAGTTTTAGAATTTCAAAAATTGAGAAGAAAAGAAAAAGAAGAGATAATAACAGAGGCATTAAATGAGTTTGGTATCGAGGATTTACGAAAGCAATTTGCCTATTCACTTTCCGGTGGTGAAAAGCGCAGATTAGAGCTTGCAAGAATGATGGTACTAAAACCGAAATTTGTACTGCTTGATGAACCTTTTATAGGTATTGACCCAAAGACAGTAAAAGAAATCCAAAAAATAGTGATAAATTTAAAAGAACGGGGTATTGGTGTCATAATAACAGATCATTCCGTTGAAGCTTTAAAACCTATAGTTGACAAACTTTACGTTATTCATAAAGGCGAAGTACTAGCATCTGGAAATCCTTCAGAGGTTCTTGAAAATGACTTGGTTAAAAAAGTCTATCTCGGTGAATAACAATCAAGGATTACGGAGGAAATATGCAAATTATAATACACTTCAAAAAGAAAGGACTCATGAGATATCTATCTGCTATAGAATTGGCTAATGCAGTAATAAGGGTTCTTAACAGAAGCGGTTTAGAAATGCAATTTTCAGAAGGGTTTCACCCTTCGCCTAAGGTCTCTTTCTTGGATTCAACACCTACAGGCATGATCGACCTTGCTATGTATGTATCTGTTAAGTTAAGAAATGAAATTACCGAGTTTGATAGCCTCAAATTTTTAGAAAAGCTCAAAATGCTTTCACCAAAAGGAATAGAGCCAACTAAGATATTTAAAAGTGAGGTTAATCTAAACAAAATTGTTGAAACATACGAATATGTACTGTTTTCCAAAAAAGAACTTCTCCTTTCAGAACCTGTTTTAAAACATTCAGGAAAAGTTTTTATTCCTGCAGAAGTTATGAAAAATCTTGAAGTTGTTTTGAAAAGAAATATATTTGTGATAAAATATACTATCGACAGGGAAAAATTATTTAACCCATTTTTATTAGAAGGCACTTTTTTGGCAGTACGTAAAAAAGCACTCGCTAAGGGGAAAGATGTCTCTAAAATACTGGAGGGACAAGAACATGAAAGTGTTAGTTGTAGATGATTCAGACGTCTTGAGAAAGATAACAGTTTACAACCTAAGGAAACTGGGAATGGAAGTTGAAGAAGCGGTAGATGGCATCGAAGGACTTGAAAAAATGCGTTCTTGGCATCCAGATGTTGTGATATTAGATATAATGATGCCACGAATGGACGGTTTTACAGTACTTAAAGAGATGAAAAAAGATGAAACTATTAAGGATATTCCCGTGATCGTTCTAACTGCAAAAGGTGGTCACAACGATGAACAGATAGCACTTTCGCTTGGTGCAAAGAAAGTTATGACAAAGCCTTTCAGTCCAACTCAGTTGGTCGAGGAGGTAAAGCTGATTGTTGGATAAAGGCAGTGAGAAAAAGATCGTAGATTGTATAAAAAACATCGCAAAGCTGTTTGAAAAAGACGTTGGAGAAGTTACCTCTATAGAAGATTTAACAAACAAATGCGATGAATTGGCTCGATACGTAAAACAATGGATGTTAGATCAAAAGTCAAATAACGAAGCACTTCAACAATTAATAGATGCACAACTGGAAGAATTGTCGGCTGCATATGAAGGTTTATCTGCTCTTTTTGAAATAAACAAAATTATATCATCTATTGAAGAACCGTGGTTGATATTAAAAAATATTCTAAAACTTTTAAAAAACGCGGTAAATTATACAGTAGGTATTATAAAACTTGTAATAAATAACCAAATTTTCCTTGAATTTCACGGTGGTACAGAGGAAGATGTTAATGAATTAGCTGATTATTTCGAAAATCAGCTCAGTGAGAATAACGAACTGATATTCGTAGATTATGAACCACAAAAGGGGGGTTACATTTTAATACCTATTTCTTCAGAACTTGGAAAATACGGCTATCTTGCTCTTTCAAATTATCATTCGAGTAGGTTTTTTACAGCAGGTGACAAAAAAATTGCAGAAGCTGTTGCACAACAAATTTTGACGGCTGTTAACAGATATATAATGATACAAAGGGAGATAGAGAAGAAAAGAATTGAAGAGCAATTACAAATAGCAAGGAGAATTCAACAAGGCCTTCTTCCTAAGCAATTTCCAAAAAGCAACTGGCTTGATGTAAGTGCAGATAGCATATCAGCAGTACAAGTTGGTGGAGATTATTACGATGTTATAGAATCAAAAGACGGATCAATAGTTTGTTGTATTGCCGATGTTTCTGGTAAAGGTTTACCTGCAGCGCTTATTATGTCTTCCTTCAGAAGTATGTTCAGACTTTCAGGTAGCATATCAAATGACCTTAGAGCTCTCGGTTCACAATTCGACAAGATGATACACGATGATTTTGAAATCGGCAGATTCATAACATCAATAATCATGAAAATGCATCCAAACGGCTTAGTTGAGATTTTGAATGCAGGACACGATCCCCTTTATGTTGTGAGAAACAACAAAATAATAAAGATAGAATCAACAGGGACACCTTTTGGTATACTTGGTGACGGAGTATACGATGTTGAACATTTTCAAGCACAGAGTGGAGATATTTTCGTTGCATTCACAGACGGCGTTGTAGAAGCAAGAAATATAAATGGGGAAGAGTTTGGTTTTGAAAGGTTTGAAGAAGTAATATTGAGAAATAAATACTCAAAGGCTTCAGACATAGTAGGTAAGATAATAAATGCCGTATTTGAGTTTTCTCTCGGCACTACTCAACATGATGACACCACTGTTTTGGTTGTAAGGTATGAATAATTGTCAATTGTTATCAATCAATATAAAACGACTTGGAGGTGTACAGATGATAGAAGTAGGAGATCTTGAAAAAGGTATGTACATTAAGTATGAAGGTGACATATACAGAGTTATCGATGTTAACAAACATTTCAGAGCGCGTGGCTCTGGCTTGATAAGAACAAAACTAAAAAACCTTTCCACAGGATTGATTCGAGACGCAAACTTCTCCAGTGGTGAAAAAGTAGAAGAGGCGGAGCTTTCATTTAGAAAAGCTGAATATCTTTACAATGATGGAGAAAATTATTATTTTATGGACATACAATCATACGA
>JBCNVJ010000044.1:0-2930 GCA_039630255.1 Fervidobacterium sp.
AGGTCCTTCTGGATCGGGTAAGAGTACATTGCTTAACCTGTTAGCTGGCTTAGACTTACCAACAATCGGTCGTGTTGTAATCGAGGGTGTAGAAATTACTAGTTTAGGTGAAGAAGAAAAGACAAAATTTAGGGCAAAAAATATGGGATTTATATTCCAGTTTTTCAACCTTGTTCCTGTTTTAACAGCCATAGAAAATGTTGAACTTCCAATGTTGCTCAACAAGTACCCGATCTCTGAAGCAAGGAAAAGGGCACTTGAATTACTTGAGAAAATGAATATTTTACATAGAAAAGATGCATATCCGCCCCAGCTTTCGGGTGGAGAACAGCAGAGAGTATCTATAGCACGTGCCTTATCAACAAAACCAAAAATAATTTGGGCAGACGAGCCCACTGGTGCTCTTGATTCGAAAAACGGCGAGCAAATAAAAAATCTCATCATTCAACTCAATAGAGAGTTAAAAACAACATTTGTTATTGTAACACACGATCCGTCCGTTGCACAAATCGCCGATCGAATTGTGAAAATGGAAAGTGGAAAGATAGCCGAGATAATTGAAAAATAAGTATAAATATAGTCCTCTTCATAGGAACATCCGAGATTGAATTCATGACTTGAATTGCGATAGCGTTGAATATAATTCAGTTACGGGCTATTACTGGCTCATGGAAAGTAGAAATTCAACAGAAGGTTCACGCTTACAAAGAATGATATAAAGGAAGAAAAATAGCAAAACTGATGTTTTATCTGATGATGTGCAAATTGTTCTTAAGAAACTTTAAGGTTAATTTTCAAATTGTGAAAGTGAAAAGGGGTACTAAAAATGTTAGTTTACCTTACTGGGGATTCTGAACTGAGAAAAGAGCTTTACATACGTGAATTTCTCAAAAAAGAAAAAAATTATGAATATAGAAAGATATTTTCAGATGAAACTGGTAAACTCCAAGAATTGATCAACGCCTCTATGAGTGGAGGGTTATTTTCAAATAGGAAGATTTACGATCTTGTAGATTTCGATGAATGGTCAAAATTAGAAAGAGAAGAATTTTCTAAGATAGATTTTTTTAATGAGGATTTCATTGTTTTTGTAAGAACTGAAAGAGTAGGAAAGGATATAAAAGAGTCTAAATACGTATCAATACTAAATTTTGAAAAACCAAAAGAGTGGGAAGAAGAAAAATGGATAGAGTTCATAGTTGAAAACTCAAAATCTCTTGGTGTTGAATTATCACACCAGATGGCTATAGAACTTTTCAGACTAATAGGAACGGACGAAATGGCACTCTTGACAGAACTCGAGAAGTTAAGAGTATATTCTGATAGAATTTCTTTAGAAGACATTGAGGAGACGGTTTACAAAAGAACTGTAAGTAAAATTGATGAATTCTTATTTGCTTTAAGTGAAATGCAGTTAGCAAAAGCCTATGGATTAATCGACGAGGTGGTCAAGCAATATGAACCTGTTATTGTAGTCTATTCTTTAAGTAAGCATTTCATTGATCTAATGCAAATTGTTGTTCTTTGCAGTAGAAAACCATTTTATTCATGGCCAGAAATTGTGGAAATCTCCAAAAAAACTTCAATCCCTATACCAAAAGTAGCCAGGTTCGTCGGATTCAAATTCAAAGATTCAAAATATATGCCTGTAAACCATGTGGAAATGTACACTCCAAAGAAAATCAAATCCATCTTGGAAATTTTGTACTATATTGACAGACAAGTGAAATTGGGAAATGAACTGAAAATACTTCTGTTGGACTTTATTCAAAAACTCAAAAACTTAGATAAGCACATTGAAGTTTCAGAGGTTTCAACATCATCAGAAGAAGGTGAAGATTGATATGGAATCAAAAAAATCTGGATTTGTTTGTTTTGTAGGAAAGCCAAATGTTGGTAAATCTTCAATAATAAATTCAATAATGAAGAGGAAAGTTGTTATTGTTTCAGAAAAACCTCAAACAACTAGAAACAGGATAAATGTGGTATACAACGATGGCGAAAGTCAAATAATTTTTGTTGATACACCAGGTATCCACAAGCCACTCCACAGGTTAGGAGAGTACATGGTAAGAGCAGCTATTGAAGCTTTGAAGAATGTGGATATCTTGCTTTTTACAATAGATGCTAAGGAAGGATTTGAAAATTCTGAGGAGTACATTGTACAGTATATAAACAGAGCACAAACGCCAGTGATAGGTGTCATAAACAAGATAGACCTTGTTAAAAGAGAGAAAATAGATCGTATTAAAAATTTAATCCAAGAAAAAGTCAATAATCTTATTTGTAATATTTGCACTTCAGCGGTAACTGGGGAAGGACTCGATGAATTATTAGGTAAGATAAAAGAAAACCTTCCTGAAGGTCCTCAGTTTTACCCAGATGATGTTATTGTGGATAGACCTCTCTCATTTATTGTCGCAGAACTGATTCGAGAAAAGGTATTTCAATTCACGTACGAAGAAATTCCCCACTCAGTTGCTGTTATAGTAGAGGAAATAAAAGAGAGAGAGAATGGTGTAACATACATTAGGGCAAACATATACGTAGAAAGAGAGAGTCAAAAAGGAATAATTATAGGTCAAAACGGACGGATGATAAAAAAGATTGGAGAGAGCGCAAGAAAGGATATTGAATACTTTATAGAATCAAAAGTTTATTTGGAACTTTTCGTGAAAGTCAAAAAGGATTGGAGAAACAAAGATTTTATAATACTAAATGAAGTAGGAATGCGTGACGATATTGACAGCTAAGATAAACCAACACATACAGGAGTTAGTTTGATATCCGAGGAATATTTACACTGTCAAGTTTTAAATCATCTCGTGCTACATAATAAAAGAAGTTGTATTTTTTTGCAAGACTTATGTATTGTTTAATTCTTTCTGCGTTGTTTCTGTCCAGTGGATCACCGTTATCAATGTATTCTA
>JBCNVJ010000045.1:0-2747 GCA_039630255.1 Fervidobacterium sp.
ATCGCACCTTTGTGGAGATAAATATTAACTTTTCAGGATATTTCCATAAAATATATTACCACAAGAAATTTAGAATGGTAATATCTATATTTGATTGTTACGTATTAAAACAAATTGACACACAAATTTAGGTTGCCATAATTAAAAATGAAAACAATTAAGGAGCGAAAAGCATGAATAGACAGAAATATGTCAGCATAAAGCTTTTCATATTCATTATTTTCATAGCAGCAATGGTAATTTCCTTAGTATTTATTAATTTCTCAGCCTTAAGATAAGCTGAGAAAGTACTTGGTTTATCTGCCCTTGACTTTCTAAGAGCATGTGTTGCAAATATGGATTTAGATGCCTTGAGAAAGGTTATGGATACCATGGATGATTCGATAGATGAGTACAAAAAGCTGAATTTATACCTCAGAAAAGCTCGTGAAAATAGCTCCTTTAAATACCTTTACACAATCAAAATATAGGAAAGTAAACTCATCTATCTTGTAGATGGTTTAGAACCTTTTTCTGAGGGATTTTCTTCATTGGGAGATGAAGAAGAGTCTCATTTAAGTCAATACAAGTCTAATATGGAATTTTACACATCAGTATACAATGATCCAAAGTGGGGAAGACTACAAACTGCTGCCGTACCTATTAAGCAAGATGGTAAAATAATTGCATGGCTTGCTGGAGATTTTGATGCTTCTATTGTCTCAAGTGTGCAAAGAAACTTCTTCTTTTTATTTTTAGCTTTCTTGAGTATATTGTTTGTTTTAATAATCTTTGTATTTATCTACATATTCAAAAACTTAGATAGGCTTGGTAAAGAATTTTCAGTTATTTCAAATGGCGATCTATCAAAAGAAATAGTCATCAAAGGTAACAATGAAATCACTCACATATTTGCATCTGCTGAAAAAACAAGAAGAAGTTTAAGAAGCTTAATCCAATCCATAAAAATGGCATCTGATGATGTGGTAAACAAATCAGAAGAAATTCACAAATTTTCAAACCTAATAATTCAAGATGCAAAAAACTTGGAAACTGACAACAAAGGATTGTATCAATTTATCGAAAATCTGCATGCTTCGATAGAAGAGCTAAGTGCATCTTCTGAGCAATTCAACGCAAGCTTGGTGACACTAACAAATGAAGTTGAGAGCATATCAAAATCAGCTACCCAAGTGACATCAGCCACAGAAACGGGAAAAAAGAGCTTGTTAGTAGCTGTGAATTCTTCAGGATTTGTTATAGATTCAATCAAAAATTTTGAAGTTAGTGTTAAATCACTTCAACAAAAGACAGATAACATACAAAGTGTGCTTACTGAAATTTCAACTATAGCTGAACAAACAAATCTTTTAGCATTAAACGCAGCGATAGAAGCAGCAAGAGCAGGGGAAGTAGGACGAGGGTTTGCGGTAGTTGCTGATGAGATTAGAAAACTTGCAGATCAAAGTAAAGAAGCCACAAAGAGAATATCGAACATATTACATGAAATAAGAAGTGCAACAGACTTAGTTTCGAAAAACAGCGAGGATGGTATTAAAAAGGTAGAAGAGCTAAATACAAATATAAAGCAAGCAAATGAAAAGTATAAAGAGATTGAGGAACTTGTGAGGAATGTGATGGAAAGGATAAACAACCTATTAGCACTTTCAGAAGAAGAAAAAGCGGTATTTTCGCAGTTTGTATCTACAGTAGAAAATGTTGTCTCAAGCTCGGGATTGCTTGTGAATATGGCAAAAAATATAGAAGATATAGTTTTACAGACAACATCAAATTCAGAATCAATCAGCAAGCATTTAGAATTGTTGAAATTGGCTATTAATATACTTGAGGAAAAACAAAAAGTTTTCAAGTTGTGATTTAAGTTTTAATATTCTATTCCTTTTCTTGCTTTTATTCCATTTTGATAGTAATGCTTAATTTCTTCCATGTTTGTTACAAGATCTGCAATTTCAATGAATTGTTTTGGTGCGTATCTGCCAGTTAGTATTATCTCTACGTTTTCAGGTCTTTGGTTTATAATTTCTATTACTTGCTCTGCTTTAATTAGTTTATAATGCACAGCTACGTTGATTTCATCTAATATTACAATATCAAACTGTCCGGAAAGTATTACTTGTCTTATCTTTTCAAGTCCCATTTGTGCAAATTGTATATCTTCTTGAGTTGGTGAATTTTTGATAAAACAACTTCTTCCGTATTGTTCAATAACAAAACCGTTCAGATATTTCACAGCGTCAAGCTCACTGTATTTCATACCTTTTATAAATTGACCCATATAAACTTTCTTACCAGCACATATTGCACGTAAGGCAAGACCAAGTGCCGCTGTTGTTTTTCCTTTTCCATTTCCCGTGTAAACGTGTATGTATCCCATTTTACACCTCTTTTTTTGCATTTTTTCTTAATAAATTTAGTATCAACTGATTATCTTTTATAGATTTTAAACCTATTCTAATATATCCAGACATTCCAAAATCTTCCATGAACCTCACATGGATATTTTGATCTTTTATTAGATTTTTAAATGATTTTTCGTTTTGAATTTTGCATGTTAAGTAATTTGTTTTCGAAGGAAAAGCCATAAAGTGAGAAAATTTTTCCCTTTCGCTTTCGTAATATTTTTTTGTCTTTTCAACAAACTTTTTGTATTCTTCATAATTTTCTATAATTTTTTCCAAGACCATGTATCCACTTCCACCCGTTGACCAAGGCATTCTGTATTTTTCAAATAAATTTTTATATTTTCT
>JBCNVJ010000046.1:0-2229 GCA_039630255.1 Fervidobacterium sp.
ACGACCCCAAGTGTTAGACTCCACTTTGAAGCTGTATAAAGGACATTAAATATTACATTTGAATAAAAAAATTTACACAATAATCCATATAAAAAGAAAAGTATAAAGCTTGACAAGGTTCCAGATAAAGAATAGACAAACAATTTTTTTCCTCTTGACTTTGAATAATCTATTGCCGGACTATGAGTCCAGCCGAAATCAAAAAAAATAAAAGTGAAAAGTCCAATTGGATCTATGCAATTTATTACATCTTTTAGTTTGCTTTGTTTCTTCGAAAGCTTAATTTCATCGGCATTCCTCATGATGAAAAGTTTGTATAAAGTGTTTCTAAATACTTCTCGTGGCCAACTTATCAAAAAGTATGCAATGAAGCCAAAGATGATTTTTCTGATCAACGATATTAAAATGCTGTTCAGACACTTCCCTCCTGAGCTAAGACCTTAGAAATTTAAAGTCACACATATTTTGTTTCTGTAATTCATCGTCAGTGAAAATACTAGAGTTCTACACAAGTTTTCATCTTCAATTTTTTCATTTTAGCATATTCTTTTAGTTTTTGTATCTGCTCATAAGACATATTACCCCACCAGTATGGTAGAACAGTGTTGTTAAGTAATAATGGATCTTCTGTTCCTTTGAGTCTTCCTTTGTTTACGAGGTCTATCCATATATCCGTACCAACTATTGGTGTGAATTCATTTAATGAATAATCTATTCCAACAGAAGCGCATACATCAACGGCACTTTTTATATCCTCTTCAGTTTGTTCCGGTAAATTTATCATTATATAAGCACTCACTTCTTCATGAGTGAAACCTGATTTATGTAATATCTCAGCTGCTCTTATAACATCTTCATCATACACTTTTCCACCAGTTTGTTCTTGTAGTTTACCAGATGTTTCGTAGCCGAGCTTAATAGTTTTGAAATTGGATTCATATAATAAATCGGATATCTCTTGATTCAAAAGTCGAGCATGAATACCATTAGGAAGGTGAAATCTTAGTCTTTTATTTAATCCTCTTCTTATTATCTCAAGTAAGATAACTTTTAAATGTTTTTTCCAATTAATAAGTATGGCATCATCAAAAAATACTATGTCATTAACTTTTAAAAGATCAGAGTATTTTTCTATTTCTTCAATGACCTTGATCGGATCTTTAAATTTCATCCTTTCCCAATTCCTATGTGCAACACAATACGTGCATTTGTAAAGACACCCAAGAGTAGTTAACAAAACAACATAACCAACCCTCTCATAAAGTTCATAAGCTGGGGAAAAATCCAAAAACCAATCTTTTTCACTTTCCGGTAAGTTCCATCCAAATGTTTTGTTTAAAAATCTTGGCAAATATCTCAAATCAGTTTGTGTAAACAAATAAGTACCACTTCTTATCGCTACATGTGGCTGATTTCTGACAAAAAAACCACCGAAAACAATTGGACAATTTAACTCTTGCTTAATTATATTTATCGTATCAAAATAGCCTGGGTACCAGTAAGTTAGTGTTGAGGTAACAAACACCGCATCAACGTTGCCGTTTTCTTTGACTTTTCTCAACTTAATTCTAAATAATTCTTCTGGCATTCCATATCTTTTATATTTCCTTGGAATGAATTTTAATATGTTAGGTTTTTCTATTTCTGTATGTGGAAACTTACCTGTACCGTAGAATTTATCTCTTGGAACTTTTACGTAATTTTGTAAGTCTGGATCATATCTATTCGTTAAATCAATTAATTCAACTTCAACACCAAGAGATTTAAGAAAAGAGCCGACGTATAGTAACCCAACAGGCTTAAGCCAAAAATCGTAAGCTGCAAAATCTTCTATCCATGGATTAATGAGTAATATTTTTATTTTCTTCATAAAAGTAATACATCCCTCTCAATGTCAAGTCTTTATCTATTATTCCTTCAACTTCGTTTTGAACATACACTGCCTGCCCGCCTGTGTGAATTATAACAGGCTTCTCTTTGTATTCTTCTTGTATCTTCTCAACAACGTATTTTATTGCTCCAACCATGGCATTTATAGTTCCTATTCTAATATTCGATTCCGTGTCCTTTCCAATAAAACCTCCATAAGGTCTAAGCTCAACAAGAGGTAGTTTGGCAGTACCTCTGAAAAGGGCGTCTATCATCATTGCAAAACCTGGCATTATAACTCCTCCTTCGTATATTCCTTCTTTAAGTACTTCTATTGTGATTGCTGTTCCGTAGTCTACA
>JBCNVJ010000047.1:0-2769 GCA_039630255.1 Fervidobacterium sp.
ATTCAAATGGCAAAAATACAGCTGTAGCAAGTCCATGTCTGACAGATTTCTCAGTTGTTAAATTATAACCGAGTGCATGTGCTATCGTGGTACCAGTTTGGGCTATGACCATTCCGGCTACAGTTGATGCAAACATCATTCTTTCACGATAAAAAATATTCTCAGGATCGTCCAACAATTTTGGGAAGCAATCTTTTATTATTTTCATTGCCTCTAAAGCAAGTAGGTCACTAAATGGTGTAGACTTCAGGGAAAGAAAACCTTCTAAAGCATGTGAAAGTGCATCAAGACCTGTAGATAGTGTGATTTCTTTTCCAAGAGTTAAGGTGTATCGATAATCTACGAAAGCATATTTTGGGAAAATACATTCGTGGGAAAATCCTTTTTTTCTACCGTTAAAGGTCAATACAGAATACTGTGTAACCTCACTACCTGTTCCAGCCGTGGTTGGGATACATATTATTGATTTTGCACGTTTGTATTTTTCATTTGAATACAAATCTTCGGGTTCCAAATTCGGATTTTCAAGCAACACTGCTACAGCTTTGGCTGTATCCATAGGACTTCCTCCACCAAGCCCTATTACAACCTCAGCATCTTTAAATTCTTCAGCTATTGGTTTAATAATGTCTAAGGATGGATTTTCCGGAGTATTGTCATATATATAAATTTTCTTTCCCTCAAGCACGTCAAACAAATCATCAAGACTACCGTTTTTCTTTGAACTTTTTCCAGTTATAATAAGAATAGGTTCATCTAAAGTTTGGAATATTTCTCTGTGCTTTAACACAGCTTCTTCTTTGTAGATAACCTTTGTAGGCATATAAAAACTCATTTACAAACACCTCCAATTTTTGTACACACATTTGTGCACACAAATAAGAAAGCTGGCCTTACGACCAGCTTTTAACCCACAGATTTTAATGAATTATTTTATTTGTTAAATACAAAATATAGAGCTACTCCACCAAGTACAATGCCTAATACACCTAATATAATTCCAACTACACCGGTATTGTTTGATTTCACGTTTTCTAATTCCTTTTTCAATTTTTCGTTCTCGTCTTTCAGTTTTTGGACAGCATCGTTTGCTTGAGAAACGCTTTCAGATACACGTGCAAGATCACTTTTTGTATTATCAATTTCATTTTTCAAAGTTGAAATTTCAGAAGATTGTCGAGAGATTTGTGAATCCAAACCTGAGATTTTTTGGTTGATTTTGTCAACATCTGAAACGTTTGCCTTAGAAGTATCGAGTGTAGCTATCTTTTTTGAAATGTTACTTTCTAAGTCTTTTAATTTGGAATCAATTTGTTGGCTTGTTTGCTGGGTATTTTGTAAAAGCTGGATCATCTCAACCTTCAAATCACCTTTAAGAGCCTCTATTTCACCTTTCGTTGCATAATCGACGGTTATTGTATCTATTTTCTTACTCAAATCAGATATTTTTTTATCAAGCTCAGAATCTGTTAACTTTAAGGAATCAATGCTCTTTATAAGTTCGTTGCTGTTTTTCTCAAGATTATTCAATTTATTTGTAACATCTGAGATACTTTTGCTTAGATTCGATATTTTGTTGTCAACTTCTACTTTTAGTGTATCTAAATTCTTTTGAGTTTCACTAACTGTTTTTTCAACGTTTGATATTCTGCCTGATACTTCTGAAATACCTTTTCCGACTTCTGTTTTCAAAGCATCCATACTTTTTTCAACGCTTGATGCTTTACTGGTTGCTTCTGAAATATTCTTTGTAGTTTCTGTTTTCAAAGAATCTATGCCTTTTTCAACGTTTGATAGTCTACTGGATAATTCTGAAATACTCTTGCTTGTTTCAGTTTTCAAAGAATTTATGTTTTTTTCGAGCTCACTTGTTGTCTTTTGAATGTTAGAAATGTTTGTCGAGGCGTTGGTTAACTGAGCTGCTAAGGAATTGATTCTTTCGTTTATTTTTGTTATGTTTTCATCAATACTCTTAATCTTATTATCAATCGATGAAGTATCCACAGGTGTTGGAATCAGGTTTTTTGTCCTATCTTCTAAAGCTTTTATTCGATCAGAAATTACGATATAGTTATTTGAAAGCCCATTCATTGTATTTTCTATACTTGAAATCTTGGAATTTAAATTAGCAATATTTCCTTCAACAGTTGATACTTTCGAACTCAACGAATCCGCCCTTGCTGTTAATGCTGAAAGGTTATCCGATAAAGTTTTTGATGTAGTTCTCAAACTATTTATGTCGTTTTTCATGCTTCCAATATCTTGTTTTACCACAGCCAAATCCTGAGCCAAGGTATTTATGCTTTGTCCAGTGGGAGTAACCGCAACCAGTCCCCTTAGTTCTGTTACCTTTTGTACCAAGGCATCGTAGAGTGATTGCAAATCAGAAACCCTCGATTTGACACTGTTCAAGTCTTGAGACACGGTGGCCAAACTTCTTTCATTTGAATCCATTCTCTGAGTTAAGGAATCAATTCTTGAAGTGAGCGTCTTATTTGTGTTTGCTACAGAAAGTATCTGGTCAGATAAATTTTTTAATTGAGAGTCCACATCGGTTGGAACTTGCGTTGTTGTTTTTTGAGTAGTTGAAGAAGCCGGAATTTTTTTCTCAACGCTTGAAATCCGATCACTTAAAACTGAAAGAAGCCTGTATAAAGAAACCGCAAGTTGGTACCTTGTAACAGCTTGGTTGCCTTGAAATGTTCCATCTGGCATGCCACTTAAAACTCCAAGTCTCGTCAATTCCTGAATAGCATCGTAAGCCCAATG
>JBCNVJ010000048.1:0-3397 GCA_039630255.1 Fervidobacterium sp.
CTGCATCAGGAAGGATAAGCCTTAAATGCACTCAAGAACTGATAAATGAAACGACATTGAGCATAGAAAGCACCGTTGCGACTTATCCTGCCAATATGAAAATGCCTTTCTGAACTTTATAAACTTGTCATCCTGAGGGGCTTTCGTTTTCAATACCGAGTACGCTTTCTATAAGCTTTAATTTTAATAGAAATTCGATCAAGCATGATTAAAATAGGTTACTTCGATGGAAGCAACTGGAATTTTGTCGCACCTCGGTTTCTATAGATACAAGTAAAGGTGTTGCAAAAATCGAGATTTAATCATTTCAGTATACGGAGTCTTTTATCTATCCAGTGGAATGGGTAGATTGAACCACCAAAAATAGAAGTCGTTCGTGGTATATCACCAAGTAAGATATTTGTTAAATTTAATGAATTCATAGAAGCAAGCAGCGTTCTTACTGCATCGATAGACGTCAGCGAAACCTCTGTGACAACAACATACTATCCTTTCAAGGATGGAAAATCAATTGTTGTGCAAACGAAATATATGAATCCAGATCTACAGCATTCGATTTATATTTCAGGCATTATGGATTTACGGCAATTTGATTCCAGAGGACGGTGTGTCGCAAATGTGGCAACTTTTACCGTATCACCTTCACCGCATGGAAAATATATGGATGATACAAATAAATGCACCTTATGTCACAGCGTCCATTATGGAAAGAATAAGAAATTACTTCTGAAGGAAACAGCAACTGAAGTCTGTTATCTATGCCACGATTCAAATGGCTCTGGTAGCAAATATGCAACGAAGAGTTGGTTTGAAGATCCTGAAACTACTTCAGTTCACCACACTCGTTTAGGAGATCCTGGTATTTACTGCACAGATTGCCATTCGCCTCACAAAGATGTGGCAGACGCTCCATCTCTTCTTAAATTTTCTTTTAAGGAAAGTACTTCAACAACGTTACCAACAGAATTCTTCTGTTTTAATTGCCATGGTTCTCAGCAAACAACCTTGCCCGCTCACCTTGTAGTCAAAGAAACTAGTTATCTGGCTGGTATCCATTACAATTCATTGCCAGGACCTCCATCTGGAAACGGAATTACCTGTCTCCAGTGCCATGAGCCTCATGCCTCAGTTATACCTACATTAATGCGTGGTGCGACAGAAGAATACGTCTGCATTATTTGCCATAAAAAAAATGGTGTAACTCCGAATGGTGGGGTTAGCATTGATGCGGCTGATGTGCTAAGTTCATTACTTACTGCTCCTGATGCCACTGTTGGACTACCTGGTTTTCCAGCCGATAGAGTCATCTGGTACAAGCATCCAACCATTGAGTACTCAGGACGCCACACTTTGTTAGAACTTTTTGACGCAACTATTGCTGCACGGGTCCAGTCAACAACAGAAACCAGGCATGCAGAGTGCGAAGACTGTCATAATCCACACTATGCCAGAAAAACAATTTATAGAAACCCTCCCTATTTGCCCGAATCGTTGTTAGGTGCACCAGGTGTAAAAGTTTTTTATCCAGATCAGACCACTGTTCCTTTGTATATCTGGGAACCATACGGTAGCGTAACCTATGAGTATGAAATATGCTTGCGCTGCCACTCAGGCTTTTCTAAAGCCTGGTATGGAGACGATTTAGCAAAACTTTTCAGTCCATATAATGCCTCTTACCATCCTGTGATTTCTATTGGCAAGAATCAGACAACTGCTATGAACAATGGTCTTATTGGAAGAACTACTACCAGCATGATACTTTGTTCTGATTGCCATTTTTCAGCTGATATAACTTATCCTCGCGGTCCTCACGGGTCTATCTATCCTTTCATTCTCGCTTCGAATTATCGCTTTGAGATTAAGCAAACCACAAGTACCGATGATTACAATTCAAAAGACTTTGAATTGTGCTACAAATGTCATAGCGAAGAACCATTTAAGGATGCAAGTGGCGCATCAAGATCAGATACAAATTTTAGATTCCATGGTTATCATTTGAGGGCTCTTTACAACAACCCTGGTTTGAATACCGTATCAGGTGGTATTCTCACCCCTGGAGCTGGTAGTGGAAATGCAATATGCAGAGAGTGTCATTATAACCCGCATGGGGCAAAAAATCCAAGGTTAGTTGAGTTTGCTCCCAATGTTCTTCCAACTGGCAACAACACCGAACCAGTATTCGTTCCTAAAACTCAAAATTCATCAGGATATTGCCTCCTAAAGTGTCATGGTAAAAATCACGATTCGGAGATGAGTTACTAAGAATGCAACGGCAGAAAAATAAGGGAAGTGGTCGAAGCACTAAGTACTCAAAAATTAAGTGGCAAATTCTTTCAGCCATCATAGATCTGTTGAGTTTAAACGCAGCCATAATTGTTGCTTTCTTTATTAGATTTGCAGGTAAGTTACCAGCATTTAACTTCAATGCTTATTTGGATTTAGCTGCCTACATAACCTTAATATTTCTTGTTGTTTATTACATTCACGATTTGTACGACGTAGAAAGATATTTTGATTGGAGTGGAACAGCAGCGCGCATCCTGCAAGCAAATTTTGTAGGTATGCTTATTGTCATTTCGCTTTCGTTTGTCTTAAGGGCATTTACCTTTCCAAGATCGGTTTTTGTAATTTCTTACTTCACAGCAACTTTACTAAATCTTCTAAGTAGATTTGCCTTCACGAAGTTTTTCTATCTTGAATTACCTATTGAAAGAATCTTGATAGTGGGTGCAGATGGTATCGCAAGCAAAATAGAAAAAGAAATCGTTGAAAAGAAACACCTCGGCTTTAAGCTTGTTGGAACTCTCACCATATCTAAGGATGAAAACGAAGATAAAATTGTTGATGCCATACATGCAAAGGTTAAAGAGCTTAATCCTGATAGGATTATTTTTGCACCTGTAAACCACTCAAAAAAGTTCCTTCTGGAGCTTAGCGAACGCTTACCTTTTAATTTGCGTTTGCAAATGGTGCCTGATATTTATGAGTCCATATTTGGCAGGTTAAACTTCGAAACGATTTCTGACATTCCTTTGTTGGAAATTGGAAAACCTCCTGACACTCCTTGGACAAAGTTTGGTAAGAGGGCATTTGATATTCTTGTTTCTTCGCTCTTGCTAATAATTTTGCTTCCACTCTTTGTAATTGTTGCCATTGCCATAAAACTTGACTCGAAAGGACCTTTGCTATATAAGCAGAAACGCCTTGGCTATCACAGAACTGAATTCTGGTGCTTGAAGTTCCGAACAATGGTTGTCGACGCTGAGAAAATAAGTGGGGCTGTTCTTGCTGGAGAAAATGATCCGAGAGTTACAAGAGTGGGAAAATTCCTAAGGAAATATAGAATCGACGAACTGCCACAGCTTATCAATATTCTTAAAGGGGAGATGAGCCTGGT
>JBCNVJ010000049.1:0-5801 GCA_039630255.1 Fervidobacterium sp.
GAATACCAGCATATCACTGTTTATCAAGAAAAATTCATCGCTCATCTTGAAAAATAAAAGTTCGAACGTTGTATCAGGAAGCTTATCTCTAAGATTTACAGACCTGAAGTTGAACTACTTTAAAAACTTGGATGTATCAAAAGTCAAGGCCGATGGAAAGATAACTATAGACATCCCATCGCAAAATATTTCGATTTCATCGGGTGATTGGTTCCTAAGGCTTGGTGGAAGTATAAACGAACAACTTGTTATTCCAGGTTTTTCTGGTAATATAACACAAACAATTAATTTAAAAAGTGGAATTATAAATCTTGGTAGTAAATCTTCGAATACTTTGTCATTAGAAATTCCAATAAACGAAGTTTATTTTAAAGTTGGAAATGGTATACAGGTTAGTGGTAATGTTCAATTATCAGGAATTGTCAGTGCAGATTTTAGGTCTGAAAAACCAAAGGTAAAAGTAACTCCTAACATAAATATCAAAGCTGTGAAGAATTTTGAATTTATAGTAGATGTACCCAAACCGGACGTAGTTCAATCTATTAGTTTCGCAAACGACAGTGGGTACATGGTCGTAAATTTCGATGGTTTATCAATAAAAGAAGCTACCACAACCTTTGGTGAGACAATAAAAGATTCGAATGTGAAAGTCAGCTTCAAAGGAGTTTCTTTGCCAAAGCAGATTAAAGTAGTCCTCGAAGCAGACGTAACTTCCAGTAACATATCTTACCAAGCAAGCCTGCCAAGTGGTCAAACTATAAAGATAGCAAGTGCCGTTGTGGATAGTTCACTCGTAGCAGATAAAAAGGTTGATATCCAATATCCAATACCTGATTTTGTCAAAACGATTGTCAATTCACTCGACGCAAACATTGCTGTGAAAATAAGATACAACATCAAGGGTATAAATGGATTAAAGATGAACATATCTTCGAATTTCTTCGAAGTAGGCACTGGCGAAGTTACGTTCAACGATACAAGTGGTAGTGAAAAAACTCATATACTTTCTGCTAACAAAAATATCAATTTTAGTACATTTGATAAATTCGAACTAAAAATAGAGCCTTCTTTAAATAGTAACGTAACCTTATCAAATGTTGATTTAATCGAAGGCGCCTATATTATATTTACACCTGAGATAGATACCTTTAATATAAGTAACGTATCTATAAAAGAGCAACAATATCAATTCGATAATCTGGCAACGATAAACTTAGATCAGTTATTTGCCAACAATCTGGAATTCCTAAAAGAGTTTGATTATGAGATATCAACGAAGGTTAAGTTCGATATCACCAATTCAACAATACCTGCAACTATTGTATTAAATGCCTCCGGAACAGATGTTGTTATTAAGAAAGGTGAAGAGAAAGACATTGGAGATCTTATAGAAAACCTCATAAAACAAGGTGGAATATTAAAAATTGATGCGAAAATAAAAACAGGAGAAGGGGTTTTAAATGAAAATAGTGAGATAAAACTTAGCTTAAACCTCGATATGCCATTCTCTTTAACAGCAAAAGGTAAAGATATCATTGTCAGTAGTGGACCGATTGACCAAGATCTCAGCATACTAAAACAGATATCAAATGTTGTCAAAAAAGCAGAACTTAAATTCAAAACATGGAATAACACAACAGGGTTAAGTGTGAGATTGAAACTCAAAGAAGGGACAACCGAAATTTTGAATACAGAAATTTCTAGTGTTCACCCGGAGATTACTTTAACAAAGGAACAAGTGCAGAGGCTCGGTAGTGGCGGAATAAGCTACGAAATAATAGTACCGAAAGATCAAAAAGTGTCTTTAAACTATACAGGAAAGCTCGCAATGGCACCTTATATAGCTGTTGAACTAAGTGTGGCAACGGAAGTTAAGTTAAAATAAGGAAGGTGAATGAACATGAGAAAAACAGTTTTGATTTTTGTGGTTTTGTTGAGTATATACGCACTTGGCACTGTCTTGAGTCCTTTTGGAATACTTGGTAATCCTGCTTTATTAAAAGAAGATGGAACGTTTTTACTTAAAATTTCCCCTATCTTTGATATGCAAATTTTCCAAAATCTTTTAACACTTGATAATATAAATGCAATTTTGAACGAAGAAGAGATAGTTATCAGTCCAAACACCATGGAACACGTTATACAAAATGGTATAAAGTTTTCTCTTCCTGTTAATATCTCTGCTTATGCTCACTTGAATCTCTTTGGTCTAAGACTTATACCCTATGTCTCTGTTGATGGAATGATTAATATGAACCTCCCAAAGACATTTTCTCAAATATTGTTTGGCAATGAGCCAAAGGTTGAGACAAATCTTGAAAGCACTATTCAAAACTTTGCGAAATCAGATTTAAAGCTATCGATTGGTGGTAATGTGTTACTTGGTGATTTATTTGTGAATGCTAATTTTTTCATACCTGTTGCATACAGCTATGCACAAAACACCTATGCACATGCAAAATATACTTCATCGGCAACTCCTGCATGTGCAAATTTAAATGTTGATGCAAAGCTAAGCTTGTTAAGCACAATTGATATTCAAAACTTTGGTAACAATTTCCAAAATCCGGAGAAACTGCTTGAGCAGATTCAGAAGTTGATTGAAAAAGATGCAGGACTTAACCTTGGATTCGGATACGGTAATCAAAATTTTGGCTTTGCTATAAAAGATATAACAATCAAACCTGCAAAAGTAAATTACGGTTTAGAATTTGCAGTGAACGCTTATGCTGAGTATCAAGCGGAGGCAACAGATATAACTTTTGATGCAACATACACAGTATCTCAACCTATTTTCTTTAAGTTGCTCGAACCTATACAGATAACAGATAATGTAAAAATTACAGCATATTATAAAGACGATGGGTTCTTTATGTGGGGAATTGCCGGAGTATATGCACTTAACGGAGATTGGGCTGCAAAGATTTACGCTGGATTAAATTTGCTAATCCTAAAAGCTTATTATGCCTTAGGAATGTTCCCAACTTTTTATTCACATACAATCGGAGTAGGATTCAATGTTGGTCTGTTAAATGGTGATTTACAGCTGACAGCAACAACGAATGATCTAAACTTAATAGGTTCAACAACCCCAGGTATAGGTATATCTCTTAGACTGGCTGGTGGGTTGTAATCTTTTCGCTCTCTAAAAACATTTTTCTATGGTATAATTTCTATACGACTGAAAGCCCCTTCGTGGGGCTTTCAATTTAATTTTTGAAAAAAAGGAGGTATACATACGTCAGAGCGTATCAAAAGATTAAATAGTGAGATTATTTCCAAAATAGCCGCTGGTGAAGTTGTGGTCAATCCTTCTTCCGTTGTTAAGGAGCTTGTGGAAAACAGCCTTGATGCAACAGCTACAAGTGTAGAAGTACAGATTAAAAACGGTGGAAAGTCTTATATAAAAGTCTCAGATAACGGAATTGGTATGTCGAAAGAAGATTTGATTTTGGCGATAGAACGTTACACAACAAGTAAGATATCCTCAATTGAAGATATTTATAATCTGTACTCTTATGGATTTAGGGGAGAGGCTTTGGCTTCTATTGTCGAAGTCTCCAGAACCGTAATTACAACATCAGATGGTGTAAATTCTTACAAATTAGAGGTTTTAGCAGGAAAAATTGTTAAGTTATCAGAAACTCATCGTGAAAGAGGTACAACAGTTGAAGTTTACGATTTATTTTTTAATATTCCTGCTCGTAGGAAATTCTTATCCTCAGAGAAGATAGAAGCAAGGATGGTAACAGAAGTGTTTGAGAAATTCATGTTGATAAGACCAGACGTACGGTTTTTATTCAAAATAAACGATGAGATTATATACAACGCAAACCAAAGTAGTTTATTCGAAAGGTTTTCACTAATATTTCCGGAAGTGAGAGAGTTTAGAACAGTTGAACAAGATTCTAGCCAAGATGTGTTGATTTCTGGGATTATATCTTCACCGCAATTTACAAGGAAAAATAGAACCGGACAATTGTTCTTTGTGAATAAACGTTTTGTTATGGACAATTTGTTACACTTATCCCTTGAGAGAGGATACGGAGAATCAATCACTAATGGTGAACATCCGTACGCGGTTATTTTTTTGGATTTACCACCAGATAAGATAGACGTTAACATACACCCACAAAAGTTGCAAGTGAAATTTTCTGATCCACAGATTGTTTACAATGAATTGGCAAGAACCGTGCGAGAAAATGTAAGAAAATTTTCCAGCTACACGATGTTTATCGAGAAAGTAAATAAAGAAAACAGGTTTTCCGAATCTGAAAGATACATAGAGAGCGAAGAAGCTGAAGATATTAAAAAAGAACACAATTTATATCAGTCTGAATATAATGTAGATTTTAAAAATATCCCAAACAAAATCAGCAGCGAAAGCATATTTAAAATTTCGGAACCAGCGAATTTAATTCGACCTGTCTTTTTTCAAGAATCGGATACTTTCCCCAAAGAGTTTATAACACTTAAGAACCGATACATACTTTTCGAAGAAAATGACGGTATAACTATTTTGGATTTTCATGCAGCGCATGAACGAATAATATACGAAAAACTCAAAGAAAAAAATTTTGACGCTGTTCAACTACTTTTGAGTATAAATTTGAGACTTAGTAAGAGTTTACTACAACTTGCACAAGAACTTTCAAAGGAACTTGAAGAGTTTGGTTTTTTGTTTAGCATTAAAACATTCGAAGATGGAAGTGGTGAAGTTGAAATACGTCAAATTCCTTCTGTTTTGAAAGTAACAGATGCAGCTGAAATTTTCCTTGAAATTTTAGAAGAATACAGAATTCCTTTTGAAAAACCAAAGGGATTAACTTATGTACTTGCCTCGAAAGCCTGTAAGGCTGCTGTGAAAACTGGTGATAAGATCTCTCAAAACGAGATAAAGCAGCTCATACAAGAAGTAAGGAGTAAAAACCTGCTTACATGTCCACATGGAAGACCAATTATGATGAAAATTCCTTTTTCTCAACTTGATAGCTATTTTGAAAGAATTTGATAAGTTTGAAAAGATGAGAGAACTTGACTTGTTTATAGTAAATATTGTATAATATTAGAAAATGTTAGCATTGCGAACAATATTTTCTTATTCATTGTTTGTGTTCAATGACTTAAGTGATGGCTTAAGTGATTGAGATACGGTTTAAACTTATGGTTCATATGATTATAAGGAGGGATTTTGCGTGCTTGATATGTTTGATAAGGGCTTTGTTGAAGAGATTTTATATACTGTGCTGAAATATGGTGGTGATTTTGCAGAAGTTTTTGTCGAAGACAGATATTCAACGAATTTCAGTTTAAAAAATGGCAAGATTGAGTTAGCTCAAACTGGGAGGATGTTTGGAATTGGGATAAGGGGATTTCTCGGAGATAAAGCAATTTATGGATATACGAACGATTTGTCAAAAGAAAATGTGCTCTTGGTTGCAAAGCGTGTCGGTGAAGCCCTTGGCGAAACAAAGGTTCCGGAAGTATCTTTTGATTTAAGAAAGAAAGAGATTGAAAATAAACATATTGTCTTGTTAAAACCAGAGCAAGTTAGAAAGCAAATTAAAGTTGGATATATGAAAAGAGCGTATGAAGCAGCAAAAAATTACTCTACCTTGATTGCCCAAGTAGTTGTAAATTACTGGGATTACGATCAGTATGTTCTTATAGCAAATTCAGAAGGTGTGTATGTAACGGATAATCGTGTTAGGACAAGATTAATGATAAATGCAGTTGCCATGAAGGATGGTCAAATGGAATCAGGATTTTATGGACCAGGAGCTGGTATGGGACCAGAATTT
>JBCNVJ010000005.1:0-1299 GCA_039630255.1 Fervidobacterium sp.
TTTTTATGTCATCAATACAAGTAGGTTGTGCTATAATTCCAACTTTATATCCCTTAGATTCCAAGAGCCTACCAAGTAAAGCAACACCAAAAGACGGGTGATCGATGTAAGCATCACCCGTCACGAATATAACATCAAGACTATTCCATTTTCTTTTTTCAAGTTCTTCAGCCGTTGTTGGTAAAAACAACTAATTATCAATCCTTTCAGTTATATATTCTCATACTTAGCTCTTTCCCACTCGGTAACGTGGGTTGAATATTCCCACCATTCACGTTCTTTGATAACTAAGAATTTTTCCCATACATGTTCTCCCAAAACTTCGCGCACAATTTTGCTCTTTTCGGCTTCCATTAAAGCTTCTTTAAGACTGCCAGGTAATTTATTTATTCCCCTCTGAACTTGTTCATTTTCTGACATTCGGTATATATTTTCCTCAACAGCGGCTGGTGGTTCTATTTTATTTTCAATCCCGTCCAATCCTGCTGCAAATATTACTGCGAGGGCAAGGTAAGGATTACAAGAAGGATCTGGGGCTCTGTATTCAAGTCTGGTAGCTTTTCCTCGAGCTTTTGGAATTCTTATTAATGCTGTTCTGTTTCCTTTACTCCAAGCAATGTTTACTGGTGCTTCATAACCTGGAACGAGCCTTTTGTAGCTATTTACAGTTGGATTTGTTATTGCCGTGATTTCTCTTGCATGTGTTATTAAACCTCCAATAAAATACTTCATAGTCTGTGAGATGCCATCAGGAGCATCTGGATCATAAAATGCGTTTTTACCGTCTAAGGTAAAAAGACTCATGTGAACGTGCATACCACTACCATTTACTCCAAAAAATGGTTTTGGCATAAACGTTGCATAAAGATTGTTTTTTATAGCTAATGTTTTGATAACCAACTTAACTGTTTGAACATTATCGGCAGAAATAACAGGTTCAGCATATCTAAAATCTACTTCATGCTGTGAAGGAGCAACTTCGTGATGTGTAGTTTCAACATCAAGTCCCATCTCTTCCAGATGTACTGACACTTGAGTCCTAATGTGCTCGGCGATGTCTACTGGTAATAAATCAAAATAACTTCCATCATCTAAAAAGTCAAACACAGGCTTCCCCTTGTCTCTTGGAAGCATGAAGAACTCAACTTCAGGACCTGCATACGCGATAAACCCCATTGAACGCGCTTTTTCTTCCACCAATTTTAATCTATAGCGTGGATCACCAGTAAACGGCGTTTCCGGGTCGTTGTAGACATCACATATGACTCTTGCACTTTTGTAGCCATCGAACGTCCAAGG
>JBCNVJ010000050.1:0-10993 GCA_039630255.1 Fervidobacterium sp.
GTCTCGGGGCGGTTTCTTATTTTAACGTTTTTTTTTAATAAGGTGAGATTTTTGGTCTACTAGGGCCAATTGGTGGTGGAAAAACGACGGTATTCAACCTAATTACTCACGTTTTTCCCGTAAGTGAAGGAAAGATGGAATTTTATGGTAAAGATATAACTAAATTAAATACTGATAAAATAATAAGACTTGGAGTGGCAAGAACATTTCAAAATATAAGACTCTTCTCTAATATGACAGTTAAAGAAAACATTATGACAGCATTTCACGCTCACCTCAAGTCTGATTTGTTTACATCTATTTTTTTCCTACCAAAATATCAAAAAGAAGAAGAATACATCAAAGACAAGACATGGGAACTTATGAAAGAAGTTGGTATCGAACATCTTGCTGACTATAAGTCAAGTTCTTTGCCTTATGGGTTACAGAGGAAACTTGAGATAGCGCGTGCACTCGCCACAAATCCAAGGTTACTATTACTTGATGAGCCGGCAGCTGGTATGAATCCAGATGAAACACTGGAACTTAACCAGCTTATACTCAGAATAAGAGATAAATACAAATTGACAATTATTGTTATTGAACACGATATGAAAGTTATCATGAATATATGCGAGCGCATAATAGTTCTTGATCACGGAGTTACAATAGCCGAAGGTACACCTGAAGAAATCCAAAAGAATCCATTAGTCATAAAAGCTTATTTGGGCGTAGGTGATGAAGATGCTTGAGATTTTGGATTTACATGTACATTACGGTGGTATACACGCAATTAAGGGTATATCAATGAAAGTGGAAGAAGGTCAAATAATATCTTTGATAGGCGCTAATGGTGCTGGAAAGTCTACTACACTCAGAACAATTTGTGGTCTTAAAGAAGCAACAAGAGGTAGTATAAAATATAAAGGAACAGAGTTAACAAAACTTGATACAAGTGAAATAGTTGGACTTGGCGTCACAATGGTACCAGAAGGAAGGCGTGTTTTTTCCAACTTAACAGTCTACGAAAATCTACTTGCAGGAGCGTACCTGAGAAAAGATAAAGAACAAATAAAAAAGGACATTCAGTATGTGTTCGAACTTTTTCCAAGATTACAAGAAAGAGTAAATCAGCGTGCTGGTACATTGTCTGGTGGGGAACAACAAATGTTAGCCATAGGTCGTGCTTTAATGTCAAGGCCAAAACTGCTATTGTTTGATGAACCTTCCTTAGGACTTGCACCCGTCATAGTTAAAGAAGTCTTTCATATGATAAAGAGAATTCACAGTGAAGGAGTTACGATACTATTGGTGGAACAAAATGCATATGAGGCATTGAAATTATCAGATTATGCATACGTTCTTGAAACAGGTAGGATTGTTTTGCAAGGTACGGGTAAAGAACTTTTGGAAGATGAGCGAGTTAGAAAAGCATATCTTGGAGGATAAGATCATATAGAAAGTCATTTCCAATTTGGCACGGAGCTCAAACTCCGTGCTTTTTTTATGATATAATTAACATTTGAGGTGATAAGCTTGAATTTGGAGTTGTTATACAAAAAGCTTCTGGAAGTTCACGGTAAGCTTGGAAAATGGTGGCCAGGAAGTGCGGAAGAAATAGTTATTTCCGCAATACTTACGCAGAATACAAATTGGAAAAATGTCGAACGAGCGATGGAAAATTTAAAAACTAAATGCACTAACCTTAATGGAAAAGATTTCTTAGAGTGTGTCTATAGGTTGAAGAGCAATTTAGCTGAGCTTATAAAACCTGCTGGTTTTTACAATTTAAAGACTCAAAGATTGGTTAATTTGCTTGAATGGCTTAAATCCTACAATTTCTCAATGGAGGAAATCAGCAAAATCGAGCTAAACAAGCTCAGAGTCCAGCTTCTCAAAATAAATGGCATAGGAGAAGAAACAGCCGATTCTATTATACTCTATGCAATAGAAAAACCGGTATTTGTTATAGACGCATACACAAAACGCTTGTTGAACAGACTATATAATATAAAATACAGAAAGTACGATGAGTATAAAGATTTGTTTGAAAGTTCTATTAGCAAAGATACTGATGTTTACCAAGAATACCACGGATTGATTGTTGAGCACTCGAAAAAATACTGCAACTCAAAACCTATGTGTAAGGAATGCAATTTAAGAGATATGTGCATTTATCCGTTGCAAAACCAAATCTAAAAGGCAAGTGTTGATTCCAAGTTCATCGAAAAATTCAGAATAATATTCCAACATATCGTTGTTAAAAAATATAAAGTGATAATTTGAAAAGCTATTAAGATAGCAACTAATAAAAAAGCGAGGGTTTTATCCCTCGCTTTTTATGATTTAACTATTGTTGCTTGTACAATTCAAAGTAATCATTACCAGGGCGCATTGGATTTTCATACCATCCTTTGACCCAAGCCCTTTGTGCTCTAACACCAACAGGTTGATAAACAGGTATACTTATGTAATTATCTATTGCAAATTTTTGAATTTGAATGTAGAGTTTCTTTCGTTCATCTGGGTCTGCTGAATTTCTTGCTGCCTCAATCAATTCATCAAGACTCTTTCCTCCAAGCTCTTTTCTTGGTGTACTGACAAACTTTTTGAAATTGTCTCCTTGTCTTGGAGCATATGTACCTGCTGAGTGGTAGAATGTAAATATAAAATTGTCTGGATCAGGAAAATCAGCAAGCCAATTAAATATCGGCATTGGCAATTCAGATTTTCTCATCGCATCAAGATAGCTTGGCCAATTTAATGCAACAACCTCAACTTTTATCTTTCCTGGTGCTATCATTTCCATATAAGTTTTAACCATTTCTGCAATTCGCTGTCTCATCATGTTGCCAGTATTGTAAGCAACTGTAAATTTCAGACCAACTTTTATTGCTTTCCCTTCCCACGCCTTTTCGAGGGCTTTTCTTGCTTCAGCTATGTTAAATCTGTAAAGAGGCAATGTTGGATCAAAACCAAGTAATGTATTTGGCAGCGGGGCAGGTATTCTAATACCATAACCTTTAAGAACATCTCTTATTACTGCATCGTAGTTTATTATGCAAGAAACTGCTTTTCTTGCATTTACATCACTGAAGAAATCCGGTGGCATTCCATTACCATCCCATTTACCACTACCAATGTACTTGCTATTGGGAGATACTGACCAGGAAAAGCCAACAGCAACAACTGACAAGCTGGGTATGTTTTCAATTATTTGAATATCTTTATTACCGCGAATTTGATCTAAATATTCTAAAACTATTGCAATATCATCGGCATCACCTTTTTCAAGCATGAGTTTTCTCGTACCCCATTCGCTTACAGTCATTATGATAACTTTTTTTAACTTCGGTTCGCCTCTCCAATAATCTTTGTTAGCTTCAAGAACAACTTTTCTATTCGTTCTGTCCCATTCAACAAGTCTGTAAGGACCTGTACCAATCGCAGTTGCGTACAGTGGCGATTTTTCTTTTGCTATGTTTCTATACTTCCACCACGTATCTGGTTTTCCATCCCAAAGCCCCATTTTGATAGATGTTTCTTTGTCAAGAATAGCAGACCAACCAACCGTATGTGCCATTACTGTCAAAAATGGACCGTACGGCCTGGCAAGTTTGAATACAACATTGTCACCTTGAACTTCAATGGCTGGGTCTATAACTTTTGTGTAAAGTTCAACAAGCTTGTCTTTAAATTGAGGCAGCGGTTCACCATCTTTGAATATCTCAGCAACGGGTTTGCCAACATAGTTGGAGATCATTTCGTTCAATGAATTAACAGCGAAAATGGCATTCCAAAGCATCCACATTGGTCCACCTGTTGGATCATATAACAATCCTCTTTCAAAAGAATACTCCACATCTTCAGGCGTTAACGGATTACCATTGTGAAATTTCACACCTTTTCTTATTGGAAAAACATAGGTTTTGCCACCATCTTTTATTAATCCATTCTTGACTGTTGGAACTTCCATCGATAGTCGAGGTTCAAATTCTGTAAGACTATTCTTTTTGTAGGCTATTAGACTTTCGTAAACGTTGTAGATTATTTCACCGCTCACAGTATCATACGCCTGGTGAATATCAAGCGTATCCGGTTCTCCTACACCAGCAGAAACGTAAGTTGTAGGGTCAAACGCAAAGACTGTTACTATGATCACTAGAAATGTTACAAAAAATACTCTTCTTAACATCCTTATCCCCCCTTGTAAAAAGTGTCACTATATTATATCATTTTTGAAATAAAATCCAAAATTTTTATTTAATAATTTGTGTAATAAATAGCTATAACTCTTGGCTTTTTTTGTAAGCTTCGTAAATAGCTGACATAATCGCACCTTTCACTCCGTTTTTCTCTAATTCATACAACCCACGTATTGTCACACCTCCAGGCGACGATACAAGATATTTTAGTCTTGAAGGTTCCATGTTTACGTGTTCAAGTAACTTTATCGAACCTTCGAAAGTTCTCAAGACGATATCTCTGGCATAATCGGGGTTTACACCTATATTTATCGCACCTTCGATAAAGCTTTCCAGTATAAATGCAACAAATGCCGGTCCGCTACTGTTGAGTATTGTAAACGCATCGAACTTCTCTTCTTCAAGTTCCATGAGTTCACCAAGTGGAGACATCAATTTTTCAAATTTCTTTCTGTCATCGTTTGATATTGAATCGGTATAACATACTGCTGTTATTCCTATAGAAATCTTGGAGGTTATAGTCGGCATAATTCTAATTATTTTGCTTTTCTTTGTGGATTGTGATATATCAGAAATCTTTTTCCCAGCAGCCGTGCTTACCAATATCTTGCTATTCTCCTCTAAAGGTCTCAGTTCTTCGTATACAACGGACGTTTGTTGTGGCTTAACGCATAAGAAAATGTAATCAGAGCTTTGGTAAACTTCTTTAACAGATGAACAAACTTTCACATTATCGTACCCTTCGTACTTTCTAATCTTGTCAACAGAACGATTGTAGATATAAAATTCGTATTCATCATCTTTGTCAAGCACCTCGAGTATCATGCTGCCAATATTTCCCACACCAATTATACCAATTCTCATAACTTTCCCTCCAATATTGTGTTGTCAGCGTGGATTACTTCTTCATATGTAAAGATGTCTTCAGGTATTTCATCCGTTTTCAAACCTTTAATAATCTTAATTTCATCAGAGGAATAATTAACAATTCCCTTTGCAAAAGGCTTATCGTTAAAATAAATTGATACGACATCTCCTTTGTCAAATTTTCCATCTATATTAACGATGCCAACTGGCAGCAAGCTTTTTCTCTTAGACATAGCCTCATACGCTCCACTGTTCACGTATATCTTCCCCTTAGGTTTGCTGATATATTTTAACCAAGAAAGTCTTCTGGAAAGTTTTCTACTACCATGGGTTACAAACCTTGTTCCGGGATTTTCCCCATTTAATACTTTTATTATATTTTCAAGTTCATTGCCATTTATTATGTAAACCTTGATACCACTTTCTGCGGCCATTCTTCCGGCAATTATCTTTGAATCTATTCCTCCGCTTCCAAATGATGTCTTTTCAAGTTTTGCAATCTTTACCTGATCAAAACCCACAACATATTCTTTTACAATTTCTCCATTCTCACCAATAACACCATCTACCGACGTCAAAAGCAACAGATAATCCGCTCCCCAGCATATGGAAAACATCGCAGAAAGTATATCATTATCGCCTAATTTTATCTCTTCAACAGCTACTGTATCATTTTCGTTTATTATGGGAATTACCTTAAAATTTTCCAAACCTATTAGCGTGTTTCTCAAATTAAGAAATCTTGTCCTATCAGAAAAGTCATCTCGAGTTAGAAGAATCTGTGCAACTCTTCTGTTGTAAAAACTGAATGCATTTTCGTATATATTCATAAGCTGCACTTGACCAACTGCACAAAGCGCTTGTTTTGAAACCATATCATGTGTATCTATCCTTAAAACTTTACGACCACTAGCTGCAGCACCGGATGTAACAATTGCCACTTTGTGTTTATCACTAAGTAGTTTGTTTACTGTGGCGACCATTTCGATGATGTACTCTTTCTTTATACCACCTTGTCCCACTAAGAGATTACTACCCACCTTTAAAACAACTTTTGCCACGTTTTTACCCCCTTACATGATAATCACCGAAAATGATGAATTTTGTGGTTGTTAATTCTCTCAACCCTACCGGACCTCTTGTGTGTAATTTTTGCGTGCTTATACCTATCTCTGCTCCCATCCCAAATTGTCCACCGTCTGTAAATCTGGTCGAGGCATTTACATAAACTGCTGCTGAGTCTACTAGATTTAGAAATTTCATAGCGTTTGAGTAATTTTCTGTTAAGATAGCCTCTGAATGATTTGTAGAATACTTTCTTATATGTTCTATTGCCTCATCAAGGGACTCAACAACTTTAACCGAAACAATTAAATCTAAATACTCTGTTTCCCAGTCTTGGTCCGTTGCAGGAATGCAATTTATAACCTGACACGTTTTTTCGCAGCCTCTGATTTCAACATTTTTTGCATCAAAGAGATTTTTCAATGCAGGTAAAAATCTCGCAGCTATGTTCTTGTGAACCAAGATAGTTTCCACAGCATTACATGTACCTGGTCTTTGAGTTTTGGCGTTGTCGACAACTTTAAGAGATTTTTCAATATCTGCGCTTTCATCAACAAATATGTGACATACACCTGCTCCAGTTTCTAAAACTGGTACTGTTGCATTTTTAATAACATAATCTATCAATCCTTTTCCTCCTCTTGGAACGACCAAATCAATCAGTCCATTTTGCTTAATGATGTAATCGACGACGTTTCGATCCGTCGATTCAACGAGTTCGACTGCGTGTTCCGGAACTAAAGATTCACTTAATGCTTCTTTTATAGCCTTTACTATGGCTTTATTAGAATTCAACGCATCAGAACCACCTTTTAATAGTATGCTATTACCAGATTTGAGTGCAAGAGCAGTAGTTTCAACTGTAACATTTGGTCTTGATTCATAGATAATTGCTATGACACCTAATGGTACACGTACCTTATAAATTTTCAAACCATCCTCTCTTGTATAAGAATCGACAACTTCGCCAACAGGATCTTTTAAATTTGCCACAGTATAACATGCGTTTATCATCTCGTCTATCCTTTTATCATTTAACCTAAGTCTATCGATTAGTGATTCACGAAGACCTGCTATTTTTGCAACTTCAACATCTTTGGAATTTTCCAAGATTATTTCTTTCCGATATTTCTCGATCTTTTCGGCAATTATTTTCAAAGCTTTGTTCTTTTCTTTTGTGTTTATTGACGATAAAATTACCAAAGCATCTCTTAACCTAAGAAGCTTTTGAGTCAGTTCATCGTACATGATTTATTCCTCCTTTGAATTTTTAGCATTAACTTTTTCGCATATTATACCATAAATGTGAATAATTTTATAACTTAGTATGATATAATATCCTAAAAATCTCTTCGAATGTTATCTTCTTTACAAAGGAGGGATGAACTATGGAACTACTTTTCTTTTCAGTCCCGTTTGTGGGGCTTTTGGTGGTTTACATTAATTTCTTGGCTATGCTTAAAAAACCTGAAGGTACAGATCTAATGAAAGAGATCTCGGCTTTAATTCGTCGTGGTGCCGACACATTCATTAATCATGAGTACAGAACCGTACTTACTTATGCTATCGTTATTGCCGTTGTTCTATCAATATTAACAGCATGGTATGTCGGTATTGCTTTTTTAGTCGGAGCAGCGATGAGTTCACTTGCTGGATACATTGGAATGAAGGCTGCTACAAGGGCTAATGCAAGGGTAACTGAACAAGCAAGGCTAACAAAACAAATAGGTAAAGCTTTAAAAGTTGCATTCCAAGGTGGCTCTGTTATGGGAATATCTGTAGCGAGCTTGGCTTTGTTAGGTTTGAACATTGTTATGCTACTTTTTAAGCATCAACTTGAACAAAGTTCTATGATACTTGTTCAAAATCGAATCGGTGTGAGTTTCATACCTTTTGCAATGACAATATCAGGCTACGCGCTCGGTTGCTCGATAGTCGCTATGTTTGACAGAGTAGGAGGAGGAGTTTACACAAAAGCGGCTGACATGGCTGCAGATCTTGTTGGTAAGACCGAATTAAAGCTACCAGAGGATGATCCGAGAAATCCAGCAACTATCGCTGATAATGTAGGTGATAACGTAGGAGATGTTGCCGGACTTGGCGCAGATCTTTTAGAAAGTTACATGGGTGCAATACTGTCAGTTATAGTCCTAGCGTGCTATACATTTGTGCTTTCTGGACAAAAATACTATGATGTTCTTTTAAATTTGGTGTATTACCCTGTTGGTTTCGCAACTGTCGGTTTAATATCGTGTATCGTAGGAATTTTGTTCGTCATACTAAAAAAATCTTCAGATAAACCTCACGCAGAATTAAACTATTCGCTAATAATATCAGCGCTACTAACAATTATTGGTAACTATTTTTTCACTGATATTACCCTAAACAAAACAAATTACCAAGAAGCGTTGGTATTATATGGTTTTAGATTTGGACCATTTTCCGCATTCTTTGCTGCAATAATAGGCATATTTGCTGGAATAATAATTGGTTTGCTCGCGGAATATTACACGTCAGATAACTTTAGCCCAACAAAAAGGTTGAGTTATAAATCGATCGATGGAACGGGAATGGTTATAAGCGGTGGGATGGCACTTGGGATGAAAAGTACATTTTTACCATGTCTGGTTCTTTTCTTCTCAATATATCTTGCTGATAGACTCTCTGGCCTTTATGGTGTTGCTATGGCTGCAGTGGGAATGCTATCGTTTGTTGCAACATCTGTAACTGTTGATTCATACGGACCTATAGCTGATAATGCAGGTGGTATTAGTGAAATGGCTGGACTTGAACCTGAAGTTAGACACATCACCGATAGACTGGACATGGTGGGGAATACAACAGCTGCTATAGGAAAAGGATTTGCAATAGGTTCAGCATCACTTGCTGCATTGTCACTTTTTGCATCTTACATGTTCTCACAAACTACACCTGGCGAGTATGTTAAAAGTATACAAGAATTGCTTAATTTAAATATAATAAACTCGAGGAACACTTGGTGGAGCTGTTTTGGGTGCTTCATTACCTTACCTTTTCAGTGGAATATTGATAGAAGCTGTTGTAAAGTCAGCTGGGAAGATGGTTGAGGAGATAAGAAGACAGGTTAAAGAGAAACCAGGTATCCTCACTGGAAAAGAAAAACCTGACTATGAAAAATGTATAGCGATCAGTGCAGATGGAGCTTTACGTGAGATGGTATTACCAGCTATGATATCTATCGCCACTCCACTTATATCTGGTTTCCTTTTTGGTGTTCAGTTTGTCGAGTAAGTATTATCAGGGACAGCGCTTAGTGGCATCATGCTTGCGTTATACACAGCTAACGCTGGAGGGGCTTGGGACAACGCAAAAAAACATCTTGAGCAAGGTAAAATCAAAGGTTTGGGAAAAGGCTCACCAGAACACGCAGCACTCGTTGTGGGCGATACTGTGGGTGATCCATTGAAAGATACAGTCGGTCCAAGTTTGGATATATTGATAAAAATAATGGCTGTTGTATCGTTAATCTTTGCTCCCTTATTTGAAAAATTTAGTATCTTTTAACATCTTCTTTCAAGCAACCGAGCTTGAAACACTTGAAATAAGAGAAAAGTATGGTAAAATAATATAATGTCAGACAAGAAATAATCAAATCGGGGTGTAGCGCAGGTGGCTAGCGCGCTTGCATGGGGCGCAAGAGGTCGCTGGTTCAAGTCCAGTCACCCCGACCAAAGTCGGACTTCGAATCTTAGATTCGGAGTCCGATTTTTTTATGTAAACAACTAAGATCTATAAGGAGTTTGAAAAAGTACAATGTTGTTTTTGGAAATATAACTTTTTATTAAACAAAGAATTATCATGAATGATAAAATATATTCCAGAAAGAATAAACAACCAAGATTAGCGATTCAAGATTAGCGATTTTTAACAAAGAGGAGTGTGACATTTGTGAAATATGCGCTATTAGGTTTTGGGTTAAGTAATAAGTATGCAGCAAAGTTTTTGATGAAACTTGGTGAAGAGATCTTTGTCAGCGAAGGTGGAAAACTTTCGCAAGAGGATAAAAAATTCCTTGATGAAAACAAAATACCATACGAAGAAGGAGAAAATTCCGAAAAAATTCTTCAAGCAGAGATAATATTAACCAGTCCAAGTGTGCCTCACAACCATCCTATGCTTGTCAAAGCTCAACAGATTGGAAAATACGTTGATACTGAGATAACCTACTTTATGAAATACTGAGCTGGAACCCAAAAATCATCGCTGTCACCGGTTCGGTAGGCAAAAGTACAACAGTTGCAATGATAAATCATTTAATTTCAAAATTTTCATCGTCTCAAATCTCTGGAAATTTTGGAATTCCAATTGCGCAAGTATTATTAGAGGGGAAAAAACCAGATTATATAGTTGTTGAAATAAGCAGTTTTCAACTGTATTGGACTCCTTATTTCAAACCTCACGTTGCCGTCATAACAAACATCTATCCAAATCATCTTGACTGGCATCCAACGATGGAACACTACGCAGATTCAAAAATGAAAATTGCGAAATTTCAGGATAAACAAGACTATCTTATCTACAATCCAAAAGATACTGAAACACTCAAAAGAATTCAATACGTACAAGCAACAAAGGTACCTTTTATTGCAGATTTTGAATTTGAAGAAGTCCCATTCCACATACGTACAAGACAGAATGTTGAAAACATAGCTGCTGCAAAGACAGTTATTAACGTACTCAACTTACAATTTAATATGAACATGCTTGAAGATTTTGTCCCACTTCCCCACAGAATGGAATATTGCGGAACAATAAATGGTGCACATTACTACAACGACTCGAAGGCGACAAATGCAGCTGCAGTTGTTAAGGCTCTTGAAAACTTTGATAACAATCTC
>JBCNVJ010000051.1:0-8219 GCA_039630255.1 Fervidobacterium sp.
TCACTTGAAACAGGGCAGAAACTTATACCCAAAGGATTCATGCCAGCAAGAAGTGACTTGTTGTTGAATCCAAACCTTAACAAAGACAGACCATGGTTCAAAGCAATATTTGATTCTATGAGGAGTGCCGTTGCAAGACCAAGGTTTGTTAAATATCCCGAAGCTTCTCAAATTATCAGAAATTATTGGCTTGCTGCTATATCTGACAAGATGAAACCAGAAGATGCCGTAAAGAAAATGAAGGAGGAATTAAATGAACTTCTCAAAACCAGTGGGTATTAATCTAAAAATAAAAACAAGGGGCGTCAGCCCCTTTTGGTTTTTTGTGCTTCCTGCTTTAATTGTTGTTTTGACAGTACTTGTTTATCCTATGATGTATGCTGTTTACATGTCTGGTTACGAGTGGAATTTGTTCGATAAAGTAAACCGAAAGATAGTTTTTTTCAACAACTATTTAAAGCTTTTTGGCGATTACGAATTTCTTCATTCTCTCTGGCTTCAATTAGGATTTATTGTCATAGCACTACCAATAGAGACCGTTATAGGTTTTTTTGTAGCATTATTGCTTAACAGAGAAGGAAGGTTTTATTCCGTTGCTCGTTCTTTATTACTTCTACCAGTTTTTATCTTACCAGTTATCTCAGGACTAACGTGGCGCATGATGTTACAACCAGAATATGGGATGGTAAGTTTTATTTTAGAAAAGCTCGGTTTTGGTATCAAAGCGTGGCTTGCAGAACCTAAATTTGCCTATGGAATGGTGATCATCCAGGATGTGTGGCGCATGTGGCCTTTCATGTTCATGTTCATATACGCTGGGCTTTCTGGATTGCCAAAAGAATACTTAGAAGCCGCTGAAATAGACGGAGCTGGTTTTTGGACAAAGGTATTCAAGATAATAATACCTTATTTGAGGTCAACAATTGCTACCGGTTTCTTATTAAGACTTATAGACGCTCTTAGGATATTTTCAGAAGTCTACGTAATGACAGGCGGTGGTCCTGGAAACGCGACTCTTTTGCTTTCACTATACATCAATAAACAAGCTTTTGAATTTTTCAATATTGGATACGCTGCTACAATGGGGGTATTTTTGCTAATAATTGCACTTGGTATAGCTTTCTTTGTGGTGCGAGGAAATATACAATTTGAGGGTGAAAGAGGATGAAGAAAAGGAAATTAATCTCCGTATTTGTAGTGATAGCAACTTTGTTGATACTTGCCGCAGAGCTTATGCCTATAATCGTGGTTGTTACAAGTAGTTTTAAGAGAGATATCGATATATGGGCGCGTAGTCCTTTCTATTTCAAACCAACGATTGTTAGTTATAAAACAGTGCTTTCAAATAAAGATTTCATCACAAGTTTGAAAAATAGCTTACTTGTTGCAAGCCTTTCAACTTTTTTTTCAATTATCATTGGTTCAATGGCTTCTTACGGTATAACAAGATACTATTCAAAACTTAAAGAATTTATAGCTTATAGTTTTCTTGTTTTTAGAATGATTCCGCAAATTTCTCTTGTTATACCGTTATTTGTTATGTTCACAACCTTAGGTTTGAAAGACACAATAACTGGTGTGACTATTGCTCATATCAGTTTCAACTTGCCTTACGTAATATGGCTTTTGTTACCTTTCTTTGCAGCAATACCGAAAGATTACGAGGAGGCAGCAAGAATAGATGGTGCTACAGAGTCTGGTGTGTTTTGGAAAATTTTTCTCCCATTAGTGGCACCGGGACTTGTAGTTGCTTCTATATTTGCATTCTTAATGTCGTGGAATGAATTTTTGTATGCACTTATATTATCTTCTGTAAATGCTCGAACAGCTCCGGTTGCAGTTAATGGCTTGCTTGGGCAGTATGCTCCAAAATGGGGACAATTGTCAGCAGCTGGTACTATAATGCTAATACCTGTGTTTATAATCACCTTAACCTTACAAAGATACATAATCAAAGGGTTAGCTGCAGGGGGGATTAAGGGATGAAAGATTTTGAAAAGACATCAGAAAAGGTACCATTTGTTACAAAATTTTTCTTTGGTTTTGGTGATGTGTATGGCGGAGGAGTATTTAATATCATAAATTTCTTTTACGCAATCTTTTTAACAGATGTTATTAAAATACCACCTCAGTACGCTTCTATAATTTTTCTTGTTGGGAAAATATGGGATGCTGTAACAGACCCAATAATGGGTTATATTAGTGATAGAACAAAGACACGTTTCGGAAGAAGACGTCCGTATTTTTTGGCAGGTGTACCTTTTATATTTCTTTCGTTTGTGATGGTATGGTATCCTGTGAGCTTTGAAAGCATTTTCGCAAGGTTTTTATATGCATTTTTCGCTTATATCTTCTTAAATACCGTCGTTACGATGGTATTAATACCTTACACGGCTATGAGCGCTGAGATAACATTGGATTACAATGAAAGAACAGCCATAAATTCTATTAGATTAGTTTTTTCATTAATTTCTTCTTTACTTTGCGCAGTACTACCAATGATGATAGTGAAAGCGGTAGGAGATGTTAAGAAAGGTTACTTGTTGATGTCTATCATATTTGGTTTATTTTTTGCCTTACCATATCTTGGAGTTTTTGCATTTACAAAGGAACAAAACTTCAAGCCAGCTACCACAAAGTTAGGCTTTAAAGAGTTAATCTTGGAGCCTTTAAAAATACGTACCTTTAGACTATATCTTGCAATGTTTCTCTTTGCTTATCTTTCTATTGACACTGTCTCTGTAATATTTCCTTATTATATGAAATATTACATAGGTAAACCGTTTTTTGTATCAGCAGTACTCGGAGTTCTGCTGTTTACCGAAATAATATTTGTACCCGTTTATGCATACATTGCACAAAAGATAAGTAAGAATTTTGCATATATAGTAGGTGCCTTCATCTGGGCAATTGGTGGTATTCTAACACTTGTTATGAGACCAGAATGGTCTAACAACACATTGCTCATTTTTGCTGCTATTATAGGTGCTGGGGTTTCAGCAGTTGCTGTTATGCCCCACACAATCCTTGGTGATGTAACTGATGTTGGTGAATTGAAATTCAACGAGCGAAGAGAAGGCACAATAAGTTCTATGGCTACTTTCCTTAGAAAGGTAGCCTCAGCTCTTGTCCAAGCATTGATACTGCTGATCTTAGGTGTGGCGGGGTACATAAATCCAAAAGGTAACGAGATCCCTGTACAACCAAACTCTGTTATTAATACGATAAGATCAATCCTTGCTTTTGGTCCTATTATTTTGTTAACGTTTGGAGTTATTGCCGCTATCCGTTATCCTTTAAAACCGAAAATACATGAGGAACTTAAAAAGCTATTGAAAGAAAAAAGAGAATTTGGAAAGGCAGATGAACAAAGATTAGAACAACTTAGAAAGGAATTGATATAACCAATGAATCTTGGTTTAATAATTCTCGTCATTGTCTGGGGAAGTTACTATATATCAAACAAGCTTTCATTAAGAACCTTTTCAGTTACTTTTACAGGTATTTTTATACGTCTTGCTGTATTTGTAATAATGTTAATTTATATGTATCTTAGAAAGGAATTAAAAAGTCTTTTTAAGCTTGAGTATGTTTTTCCAAGACTTGTTGTAATTGGGTTGCTTGGTTTTTTACTTGACTACACAGCTTTTATGGGATTCAAATATTCTACAGCCTCTAAGGGGGCCATTTTACTCAGATCTGACGTGCTGTTTTCAACTCTCGTAAGCATTGCGTTTGGTCAAAAAGTTACTTTACTTGAGTTGATAATAGTTATATTGATGCTTTTTGGTGTCTTTCTTGTTTCAGAGCAGTCTATTAATCAATTGAGTTTTGTGTATAGTGATATTTTCTTTTTGTTTAGTGCATTGTTTATATCACTTAATGCGTTTGTCATACGCAGTGTACAAACTGATAAGAAAAATCCTACTTCAGATAATGTGATAGCATTTTACAACAACTTCTTTACATTTTTATTCTTTATACTATTCTTAGGTAAGAACTTTCAACTATCTGAATTCTTGGGCATTAAGCTTGACCCTTCGTTCCTTGGATTGTTATTTGCAAGTATATTCCAGTTTTTAATTTATGTTTTCTACTATCATTGCCTGAGAAGATATCCTGTTTGGCTTGTTAGAAGTATTTTATTGCTTATGCCTGTTTATGTTTCACTGTTTTCATTCCTCTTTTTGAAAGAGAAATTAACCTTTCTTCAAATTATTGGTATGGTAATCATCCTTGGTTGTGCGCTTGTGCTTACAAACATTTTATATAAAGACGAGGTGAAAAAATGACAGAATATCCAGCTTTTCAAATTTTTAATCCTGTGAAAGTTATTTATGGAGTTGGAAAGATAAACGTTTTGGAAAGTATGGCTTACAACAAACCGCTTTTCATCTGTGACCCTGTTGTAGAAAAACTGGGTGTTATTGAAAAGATCGAGAAAGCATTTAGCAATTTTTTTGTGTTCAGCGAGGTTGAACCTAATCCGTCATGCGAGCTTATTAACAAAATAGTTGGACTTTACAAACACGAAAACATTGACTGTGTGATTGGTATAGGTGGTGGTAGCTCACTTGACACAGCAAAAGCTGTGAGCTCACTTTTGAAAAGTGGTGGTAACATAACAGACTATCTCTTGGGTCCGGATAAATTTTCTTCTCGTACAAATTTAGTGCTCATTCCGACAACAGCAGGTACTGGAAGTGAAGTTACTAACGTTGGGGTGTACACATACCAAGGTCTAAAAAAGCCCATGACAAGTGATACGTTTTGGGCAGATGTCTCAATTGTTGATCCCGAGTTAACGTATTCAATGCCGGTGAGGGTTACTGCTTCTACAGGTCTTGATGCCCTCACTCACGCGCTTGAAAGTTATTGGGCAAAAAGTTCTCAACCTTACACGGAAGGATTAGCTCTCGTAGCACTTAAGATTATTTTGGAAAATCTAAAAAGCTCAATAAATGGTGAAAAAATAGCCAGAAATAATATGGCTTTAGCTGCAACAATCGCAGGTATTGCCTTTAGTCAGACACGTACAACTGCCGCACACGCTATCAGTTTTCCTCTTACTAGCTTTTACGGTATAGAACATGGCGTTGCCGTTGCTCTCACGTTACCAAAGCTGATTCATTGGACTTATCCGTATATCAAGAGCAAAATGGATGCCTTGCTAAGATATTTACAATTGAATAGCATTGAAACTTTTTCTGAAACAATCGAAAAACTGATGATAGTTGCAGGAACTTCAACAAGACTTAGAGACTATGGAGTCAAACAAGAAGATATAGAAAAAATAGCAAAGGTTTCTATGGAAGCAAATATTATCAAATTGACTCCGGGTGATATTACCTACGAGGACGTAATTATAATCTTAGAAGAGATATACTAACTAGCTGTTAAGTTGTGAACAAAATTTAGAAACTGAAATTGAAATCTGACAAACTGGGAATTGGAAAGGAGGATTCATCTTGAATCTTACACATGAAGAGATTAGATTTTTGAAAAAGAAAGCTACACTTATTAGGATGATAACTATTGAGATGATTGGGAAACTTGGTGTTGGCCATATTGGTGGTTCACTCTCGATAGCAGAAGTACTTGCAGTTTTATATTATAAAGTCATGAGAATCGATCCAAAAAATCCAAAGTGGGAAGATAGAGATAAGTTTGTTTTGTCAAAAGGGCATGCGGGTCCTGCCTTGTACAGTGTACTTGCTGATCTTGGGTACTTTCCATATGAATGGATAGATACACTCAATAGACCAAACACTAATTTGCCAAGCCATTGCGATCGCTTGAAAACTCCCGGTGTCGATATGACTGCTGGATCACTCGGACAGGGACTTTCTGCCGCTGTCGGGATGGCGCTTGGAGGAAAGATATTGAAAAAAGATTTCTATGTATATGCGCTTATTGGTGATGGAGAATCACAAGAAGGTCAAATATGGGAGGCTGCAATGTTCGCAGCTCATAATAAATTAAATAATTTAATAGCTTTTACAGATTACAATAAGATGCAAATAGATGGTTATATACACGAAATAAATAACTTAGAGCCGTTGGTTGACAAATGGCGTGCATTTAATTGGAATGTCATAGAAGTGGATGGACACAATGTTGAGGAAATTTACAACGCAATAATGAACGGTAAAGAGCAAAAAGATAAACCAACGATGATAATACTTCACACGATAAAGGGGCGAGGGGCATATTTTGCCGAAGGAAAGATCACATGCCATAATATGCCGATAAAAGAAGAAGAATGGAAAACGGCTGTCGAAATGTTAAGAAAGGAACGTGATGAAATATGATCAATCTTACACCATCAGTTTATGAAAAAGAACTCAGAGAAGTTTACGGAGAACTACTTTTCAAATATGCAACAGAGGATTCGCGTATAGTTGTTTTGAATGCAGACCTTGCAAGATCGGATGGAACACTGAAGTTTAAAGAATTATTCCCTGACAGATTTATCGACGTAGGTGTTGCAGAGGCAAACATGATGGGTATCGCTGCTGGACTTGCCAACGTTGGTTTAATACCAATAACACATACATTTACTCCATTTTCAACACGTAGGGCTTTCGATCAGATAACTATATCCATAGCTTACGCTGACTTACCAGTGAAGATGATGGGGACCGATCCTGGTGTTACAGCTGAGCTGAACGGTGGTACACACATGAGTTTTGAGGATGCTGGAATAATGAGAAATCTGCCAAACATAACAATTGTTGAGCCTGCTGATGCTGTACAATTCAAAGCTATGTTTGAACAAATAATTTATTATCCAAAACCCATATATGTACGTATGTACAGAAGAAGGAAAGAAAAATTTTTTGAAGAAGGGATAGAGTTTAAAATTGGAAAGATTACAACTCTGAAAGATGGTAAGGATATAACGATAATCTGCTCTGGTCTTATGGTCGGTCAAGCGATGATCGCAACACAAATGCTTGAAAAAGAGGGTATAAGTGTAAAACTTTTAAACATGCACACGTTAAAACCTGTAGATGAAGAAGCGATCATCGATGCGGCTAAACAGACTGGTCGTATAATTGTTGCCGAAAATCATAGTATTATTAATGGATGGGGAAGCGCTGTTGCAGAAGTTTTAGCTGAAAATTATCCGGTTGTTATGAAACGGATAGGTGTGAGAGACCATTTTGGGGAAGTTGGACTAACCGACTTTTTGTTAAGAAAATACAAAATGACGGCTGAGGATATTTACAAAACTGCGTTGGATCTTCTGAAAGGGTGAGCGTCATGTATTTATCCAAAGATGGTTTTAGAATATCGATTAAAGCACTTCAATTACATCATAGCAATGCATTTCCAATGTTTTACGTTGGTGTTGGAAAAAACAAATACGAGATGTCCCACGGAAATTTCAACATAGAAAAATTCTACGAATCAAAAATACCGTTGAGAAAATTCAATATACTCGAAAATAACGGGAATAGTTTAAAAATAAGATTTTACAGTGATGAATTATATTTGGAGTGTTTATTTGAGGTTTTTGATAGTAAAGTCAAGGTAACTATCCTTGGTTTTTCTGATGGGTTAAATAGATTTTGGATAAATATCCCTGCAGATCCAAAAGAAGAGGTATTTGGTTGTGGAGAACAATATTCTTTTTTAAATTTGCGCGGTAAAAGAGTCCCATTATGGGTTTCAGAACAAGGAGTTGGCAGAAATAAGAGAGACTTGATCACTCATTTTGCAAATTATAAAGATGATGCTGGAGGAGACTGGTACACAACGTATTTTCCACAGCAGACTTTCGTGTCCTCAAAAAATTATTACTGTGTAATTTACGACTATTCTTACATGGAATTCGATTTCACACATGAAATGTTCCACCAACTTGAAGTTCATAACATACCAAATGCAATATCATTTGGAGTTGGTGACAACTTATTAACTGCTGTTGAAATGTTGACAAAAGAAATAGGTACACCACCTGCTTTGCCTGATTGGATATACGACGGGGTTATTGTTGGATTACAAGGTGGCACACAGATAGTTATTCCAAAGGTAAGAAAAGCTCTTGATAAAGGATTAAAAATAGCCGGAATGTGGATACAAGATTGGGAAGGTAAAAGAATTACAACCTTCGGAAAACAGCTTATGTGGAATTGGGTTTATGATAGCAATATGTACCCAAATTTACCAAGCACTATTAACGAATTGAAAAATTATGGAATAAGAACTCTTGG
>JBCNVJ010000052.1:0-3066 GCA_039630255.1 Fervidobacterium sp.
TATGACACAGGCTATTGTTGGTGCAAACGTAGGTGTTGGGATACTTCATCGGCAGATAGAGCCCAAGGTACTTTTGGCTGTTACCTTAGGTTGGTTCTTAACCCCCGTTGTCTCTTATGTATTTGGTTTTATCCTTTTTAAAACTTTTTCTTTAATTTTCAAGAAGATCAAGAATATTAGATTTAGAACTATTTTTCTAAGGTTTTCCTTATGGTTGTTCACTATTTATGGTTCTTTTTCCTTAGGAGCAAATAATGCTGGAAAAATAATAGGAGTGTTTTACGACAAAGGATTCAATGTTTTGCTTTTACTTGTTTTGAGTGGTGTTTCACTTTCTTTGGGTATTGTTTTGTTTGGTAAAAGAACCATTTACACCGTAGGACGTGAGCTAATTCACATGGATGATTTTTCTGCAATGGTAGCTGTTTCTTCTTCGGCTTTTACGATATGGTTTTTTTCTTTATTTGGCTTACCTATATCAGCAGCGCATTCTATCATAGGTAGTATAGTTGGCATTGGAGTTGCTAATGGTACTAAAATAACTAATAGGAGAGTTCTCCAAAAAGTAATTTTCTCTTGGTTGGAAGCACCTGTCTACAGCGGGATTTTTTCTAGTGTACTACTTTCAATTTACAAACTTTTGTGGTAAAATACATACTGTTAATAATAGTAGTAAATTTGGAGGTGTAAAGAGTGGACCTAAGGGCTTTTATAAGAGATATCCCTGATTTTCCACAAAAAGGTATTATATTTCGTGATATTACTCCATTAGTAAGAAGTCCAGAAGCTTTTAGATATGCTATAGATACCATAGCAAGCGAACTTGAGAAATTTGATTTTGATCTAATAGTTTGTCCAGAAGCAAGAGGTTTCATAATTGCCGCACCTTTGTCTTACAAGTTGGGCAAAGGACTCGTTCCTGTTAGAAAACCTGGAAAACTTCCCTATAAAACTGTTAGTGACATGTATGAATTAGAGTACGGCAAGGCAGAGTTGCACATGCACATAGATGCTGTAGAAAAAGGACAAAAGGTTGTAATTATCGATGATGTACTTGCTACTGGTGGCACTGCTATGGCTCTTAAAAGACTTGTTGAAAAAGTTGGTGGTGTTGTCGTTGCCTCTGCATTTTTAGTTGAATTAACATATCTCAACCCGCGGGAATTATTAAAAGAACTACCAATTATCGCACCTATAAAATATTAGTAATGCACTTGTAGTTTTTTCTGGAGGTGTATCTTATGCTAAGATTTGACTTTACCTATACAATCTCGGAAAACGTCTTAGGCGGACTAACCGAATCAGAAATTGGTTCGTATGAGCAGAAGGTGTCTGATTTTTTACGCAGATTTGATGAAAATAAACCTGGTTTCGTGAACGCAGTTTTGACAAGAAAGTGGATAGACTCGGTTAATGAACTCAGTGATTTCTTGTTCACATTTGATAACATTGTCGTTCTTGGTATTGGTGGCTCAGCACTTGGAAATATAGCTATTCAAAATGCACTTAGGCCGTTTAACTGGAATTCGATGAACTCTGAAGAAAGGAATGGATATTTAAGAGTTTTTGTTGTAGACAATGTTGATCCAGATTATTTAGCTTCTGTGCTTGATAGTATTAACCTAAGGATGACTTTGTTCAATATAATTTCAAAATCTGGAACAACAGCTGAGCCAATGGCAAATTATTTAATTGTGCGTAGTATTCTTGAAGCAAATGGTCTTGATCCAAGAGAACACATCGTTTTTACAACTGACCCGGAAAAAGGAGTACTCCGAAGAATTGGTAGAAACGAAGGAATTAGGATGCTTGATATCCCACCAGATGTCGGTGGAAGATTCAGTGTTTTGACTTCTGTAGGTTTGCTTTCTGCAAAAGCTGCGGGAGTTGATATTGAAGAAATGATTATTGGAGCAAGGGACGCTTATGAAAAGACAGTTAAAACTCCTTTTTGGCAGAACCCAGCAGCACTGCTTGCAGTCATACACTATTTGCATTACAAAAAAGGTAGAAATATATCTGTTATGATGACTTATTCGAATAAGCTTTATTACCTTGCAGATTGGTATCGACAACTCTGGGCAGAGAGTCTAGGAAAGATGTACGATAATGACGGAAATAGAGTGAACGTAGGGCAAACACCAATTAAGGCATTGGGAGCAGTTGATCAACACTCCCAAGTACAACTCTACAACGAAGGACCAGATGACAAGATTATAACGTTCCTTAAAACTGAGAAATTTGAACGAGAGATAACTATACCGAAACTCCACGAAAATGAACCGGAGTTGGTTTACCTTGGAGGCAAAAGGTTATCCACTTTATTAAACAGCGAACAACTTGGAACGCAACTGGCTTTGGCAAAGCATGGGAGACCTTCCATTACCGTTACATTTCCACAAATCGATGAATATCATATTGGTCAGTTCTTCATGTATTACGAAATAGCTACTGCTATCATGGGAGATTTGCTAAACGTAAATCCTTACGATCAACCTGGTGTTGAGCTTGGTAAGAAGATAACGTATGCCCTTATGGGAAGAAGTGGTTTCGAGGAGTTCAATTATTCAAAAAATGCTAACAAAAGGATTGAGATAGAATGATGAAGGAATATATAGATGCATTGAAGAGAATATTTGATCCAGTGGCAATTTTCATAAAGGATGAAGAATTCATTGTTATCGTGAAAGATGAGATTAATGTGAATGAAAAGGTGAAAGAGCTTTACGGAACAATAGATGGGGAATTAAGCCTTATGCTTTTAACCAAAGCTGAGTATGAAAAACTTGAAGATAAAGAACTAGGAGAGAAATTAGTTTAAATGTTATGATAATATGCATCACTGGTAAGATAGGAACAGGAAAAAGTACTGTGTCGTTGTTTTTTAAAAACTTAGGATTTGTGTATATAGACGTCGATAAACTTGGTCATAAAGCTTTCGAACTGAATACTGATCTGATTAGAAATGAATTTGGTACATCAGATAGAAAAGAAGTCGGGAAAATAGTATTTTCTAATTCCGAGAAACTCAGAAATCTTGAAAGCTTAGTTCATCCTACGTGAAAA
>JBCNVJ010000053.1:0-2779 GCA_039630255.1 Fervidobacterium sp.
TTTGATAACTTTATTACCAATTCATAAAACATGTCTGCTTCATGTTGGCTATCCAAAGTTATATTATATTCATTTGCTATTTCCATAATTCTTTCAGATAAAGATTGCTTAAGACTGATTACTTCATCTGTGGTTACTGAATTCATATCCAATCTAACCACAGGAAAGCTTTCCCAGTTCCATTTGTCATATATCCATGTGTCTACAAATAATTCTTTCTCTCCTTTAAATAAATACTCAAGCAAACTTACAAGTAAGCTTTTTCCAAACCTTCTTGGACGAGATAAGAATACATATTCATTGCTTTTTATCATATCGTATATATATTTCGTTTTATCTACGTATATACAACCCTTCTCTATCAACTTCCGAAAATCACTTATTCCTATCGGCAGGTCTTTCATTTTTTCATCCCCTTTTTATACCTTCAATCGTATTATACCACAAGCAAAAAATTAACCGGCCTTTCGGTCGGTTTTAAATTTCTATGTAAATCGTATTTGCAATCATTTAAGAACTGAATTTACTTTCTCAATTGCTCGCTCAATTACTTGGTCCATATTGTAATATTTGTACTCAGCAAGTCTTCCCACAAATATATATTCTCTTGTTTTTTCAAGTTCTTCCACTTGTTTCATATACTTTTCTCTTCTTTCCAAGTTTTCTTTTGTCATCACTATGTAGTATGGCTCACCTTTCGATAATGGATATTCGTAACACACCACCGTTTTCTCACTTTTTTCTCCTAAAAAGTGTTTGTATTCTGTTATTCTTGTCCAATCATATTCATTTGGATAATTCACCACCGCTACTGGTTGATAGTATTCTTTCTCCATTTGCTCGAGTTCCAATCTTAGTGATCTGTACTCCAGTTCACCGTACATATAATCAAAGAATCTATCCAATTCCCCTGTGTATACCGTTAACTTTGGTTTGAATAAGTCTCTCACCTCAAAATAGTCCACTCCTAACATTAAAGATATATTTTCATGCTCGAGCATTTTTTCTACCATTTTTGTATAGCCATGCTTTGGTATACCTTGATATTTGTCCGAAAAATACCTATCATCTCTGTTTGTTCTTATTGGTATTCTCTTTGCCACATCTGGTGCAAGTTCTTCAGGATCTTTCTCCCATTGTTTGATTGTATAATTCTTGAAGAATAGCTCATACAACCTTTCCCCCACTTGTGACACAACAGCATCCTTAAAGTTTCTCGGTGGATTGTTGAATTTTGATTTTTTGACTTCTTTCTCAAGAAACTCTTCAACTTCATAAGTCGCGATATTAATACCAAAAACCTGAGCGAGTGTATCACGATTGATAGGAAAAGGTACAAGCTTCCCTTCGACATAGCTCAACACTCTGTGCTGGTAATAATGAAACCTTGTGAATCGACTGACAAAATCCCAGACTTGTTTATTGTTAGTGTGGAAAATATGTGGACCATAAGTATGGATGGTGATACCATTTTCATCTTTAAAATCATGACAATGCCCTGCAACATGTTTGTGTTTTTCAATAACTAAAACTTTGTAACCGGCTTCCGCCAAAATCCTTGCTGATGTTGCCCCCGACAAACCTGCCCCAACTACAACTACATCAAACAATTTTATCACCTCTGGTTTTTAAACTTCAGAAACTTGCCATTAAAATTAGATCTTCTCTAAGTAACGGGATCTTTGTAGTGAGTACTCTATTGCGTTCATCAACAAAACTATCGGCAAAATAAATATCCACCACCCTCAAACCTGCTTTAGTTACCACCTTCATTAGAGTGTATGGTGTAAACCAATATCTGTGATCACTATTTATCAACTCCATCCCCCTTAGAGCATATTCAAAATTAGAGATTCTAAACGCATTCGGTGTAGTAATAATCACATAATCACATATATTTTGAAATTTTACTTTAATTTGACTAAGGAAAATTACAGGATTATCAACGTGCTCTATAATTTCTGGAAGAAGCACATAATCCCATTTGATTTGAAAAAATGCTTCTGGCAAATCATCAACTAAGACATCCAAACAATAAACATCACTCATATTGTACTTAGTTTTTACAAACTCAACAGCATTACAATTAATATCTATCCCAAAACATCTTTTAGCTACATTTAACAATCGCTTGTGTAGATATTGGTTGTTTTTAATTTTATTTTCTATTACCTCCAAATGATCTGCAAAACCGATGTGAACCACATTTTTTTGCGTGCAAATTTTCTCAAGAAATTCTATACGAGTCATATAAGGTTGATCCGGGAAGCTGACATTTAAAGCATTCGAAAACATCCTATCTTCTAAGAAATCTATAAGCTCAGCCATGATTATCACACCTGCCATAAAATTTGACAAATGTTTCTTATCTGCGCTTCCAAGCTGTAATTTTCTTCAACAAAAGATCGATACTTATTCGAATCATAATCTCCCTTTATCATATCCTCTATCTCCCAAACAAAGTTATATATCAACTCATTTGGCCATTGCTCTTTCGAACCGTGGTAATTATGTATTATCGGCTTTATTCCCCTTGCCATCGCTTCCATAATATTGTAAGGATGACCTTCGTGCATACTTGTTGAAAGTATGTAGTTTTTATCCTCAAGAAAACTGTTTATATCATCCACAAAACCGTAAAACATTATATTTTCTAAAATTTGATTTTGATATGCAAAGTAATTTATATAATTAAAATATCTAACTCCTTCCGGTGAACCGAATACCCTACCTGCTATGTGGAGTTTGTATCTTTTATCGACTTTTTTGCTTAAATATC
>JBCNVJ010000054.1:0-3054 GCA_039630255.1 Fervidobacterium sp.
ATTTGTGAAACTTCTTTTGAATCTGTTTATTTCTATCTCTTGCATTCTTTTGGGAAGTATTTACTTTTATGAAGAAATATGATAAAATGTAAATAGTACGTTACAAAATAGGAGGTGTTGTTAATGATTATTCGACTTATCTTGGGCTCACAGAAAGATTTTTCCATTGATATCGATGAAGAGACGCCTATGTTTGTTATTTTAAGAGATGTGTTTTATTCTGGAGATTGGAGAAACATGAAAAAAGATGTTGAGGAAATGCCGGAATTGGTTAGAAAAATAGAGGATCTTGAAAAATTGGAAGAGAAGTTTGTTTCGTTGAACGAAATAATTTATGAACCCATTGTTTGGACAGAGATAATTGAATTCCTTGAAAAATATAACTTAACACCTGAAAGCCTTCTTCATGCGACTGCAGATGGTTTATACGAATTAGCGATTGAATATGCAGACAAAAACCAAACTGAGGTTGCAAAAGATATTTTGAAATTTGCCATGAAGTTAGACAAAAATTATGCCCCAGCCTTTGAATTTTACGGTTCGTTGCTATTGGAAGACGGGGATATCGATGGGGCTATTAAATATCTGAATAGATCTATTGAATTGGATCCATGGTTGATTCAGTCCTATTCAATGATAGGAGAAGCTTATTATAATATTGGAAATTATGAAAAAGCTATAGAATATTGGGAAAGAGAAATTAAATTGTCACCAACAAACACATTCACTTATTTTATGATATCCGATGCGTACACAAAGATAGGAAAGATATCAAAAGCAATAGATATACTGGAAAAGTTTAGAGAAAGTTCAGAAAACAGTATAATTGCTCTATTTGAACTCGCAGAACTATACAGAAAATCAGGAAAGGAAGACAAGGCTAAGGAATACGAGACTTTAATTATGGAAATGGATCCACAAAAGGATCCAAATGGAATTGAAATATGGGCTAAGGTCCATCTAAAAAAGGGAAATTATGAAAAGGTTATATCAGTTATAGAAAATGTAATCAATTCTAACCCAGAAGCCAAACATCTCAATTTAGTTTTAGCTGTTGCTTACGTCAAGACCAATCAAATAGATAAAGCAAGAAGAGTAGTCGACGAACTTAGGGACGATAATTTCTGGTATTTGTATGGTAAGAGAGAATTTTTTGATGAGCTTCTAACAAGTAGTGAGAAGGAGCTGTGTGGAATAAAATGAGGCACTTTATATTCTTCATTTTTGGACTGATATTTGGCAGTTTTGCAAATGTTTTGATATACCGACCAATTGCGGGGCTCAAGTTAAATGAGCCCCGTTTTTCAATATGTCCTATATGTCGTAACAAGATAAATTGGTATGATAATATACCACTTTTTAGTTACATAATCTTAAAAGGAAGGTGCAGGTATTGCGGTTCAAAGATAAGCCTTAGATACCCTATTGTAGAATTATCTTTTGCTGTAGTTTTTTTATTAAATTCGTTTTTGTTTCCACTGGACAAAGTCATAGCAATGAACTTGATCTTTCTTGTTTCTGTCCCAGCTTTTATGATCGATTTGAAGATGATGCTTTTACCAGATTACACATGGATTTTAGTTTCTTTCACAGCACTTTACGTTAATCTAAGATATTATAGAGAATTTCTCATTCTTGATATTCTTGGAACAGTTATAACTATACTTATACTTTTGCTTTTGAGAACAAGATATAAGGAAGGAATAGGAGAGGGGGATATTCTTTTACTACCTGCTTTTACATTTGGGTGTGGTATTTTTTATATGCCCGTGTTGCTTTTCTTATCTTCGCTCGGTGGCATAGTATTCTCTTTGATGAACAAAAAACGGATCATACCTTTCGGACCTTTTATCATTTTCTTTGGATATTTGCTGCTGATGTTAAGGTATTTGAATATTAACATCTTCATGTTATAATATCACTTGAACCTGGCTAATTTTCAAAATAAAACTACATATCTTGTTTTTCAATAAGACAAGGAGAGAGTTCAAGTGAGGTATGTTGTCATTTTTGTTCTCTTCGGAGTGATATTCTTTTTAACAATTTTAGTTTATTATTTTCCGCTGAAATATTATGAAATCGTTGTACAACACTCAGGTAAAATCGATCCGTTGCTTATAATCAGTGTTATAAAGACAGAGAGCAGTTTTAGAAAAGATGCTATTTCAAATGCCGGAGCCTATGGACTAATGCAATTAATGCCAGAAACCGCCGAATGGTTGAAAAAGAAGTTTAAAGTAAATTACGATTACAAAACACCAGAAGGAAACATAGCCTTAGGATGTTTGTATCTAAATTATCTTTTGGAAAAGGATGGTAGCTTGCAGCCAGCGCTTGTTCATTACAATACAGGTCCTTACGCTGACGAATTTACGAAAGTGGACGCTGGTGGTAGATATTTGAGAAAAGTTTTAACTACTTATAAAATTTATAAGTTCCTTTACAGGAGATGATTTAGGTGTTAGTTTTGACAAGCGAAGAAATGAAAAATTTAGAAAGACTAAGCGTGGAAAACTTTTTGATGAGCGAAGAATTACTCATGGAACGTGCTGGAATTTCCGTAGTTCAGGCAATGTGGAACGAGTTTGGTAAATTAGATGACAAAAATTTTGTTGTCGTTTGCGGTACAGGGAATAATGGCGGAGACGGATATGTAATAGCTCGTGATCTTTTGAACTATACTGAAGCTGTGAGAGTAATCGCACTTGGTGAACCAAAAACAGACCTAGCAAAGACGAATTGTGAAAGATTCATAAAGCACGGTGGTATAGTTTATAAATACGACGAGATAGGGTTGGAAAAAGCTACTGAAATTATTTCTTCTTCTGACATAGTTGTAGATGCATTACTTGGGACAGGGATCAAAAGTGAAATAACAGAAGAAAATTTAATACGCCTAATAGAATCTATTAACATTTATTCAAACTGTACGGTTTCTGTAGATATTCCATCTGGTATCAACGCGGACAACGGAAAGATCATGGGGACTGCTGTTCAAGCCTATATGACTGTAACTTTTAGTTTTCCAAAGCCTGGTCATCTACTGTTTCCCGG
>JBCNVJ010000055.1:0-3251 GCA_039630255.1 Fervidobacterium sp.
GATGTTTATTTTCATCTCCACGTTTTCTTCAATATTACCAAATATTGTTGTAAGTATGAGAAATAGGATAACAGGAAATATGGTCAACCAAAAAACAGACTCCTTCGATCTGATAAAAAGTACCTTGAAAAGCGGATCAAATAACGCAAAAATTTTATTCATTTTAATCCCCCGATTTTTATTCAATTTTTCTTCCGGTTAGCTTTAAGAAAACATCTTCAAGTGTTGGATGGCGGACAACGAAATTGTATACCCCATTTTTAAGCAGCAATTCTATCGTTTTTACAGAATCCGAAACGTACACATAAGCATATTCATCCGCAATTATTACTTCTTGTTCAAGTTCATAATCGTTCTCAAAGACCGTAGCATATTCTTTTGGAAATTCAATTATAGAGTTTAAACCTGAGGAGACAATAAGCTCATACGGTGAACCACTTGCTATGATTTTGCCATGATCCATTATGTAAACTTTGTCTGAAAGTTGGTGAGCTTCGTCCATATAATGTGTAGTCAATACTATAGATTTCCCAAGAGTTTTAAACCGCAAGATGATGTTCCACAAGTGTCTACGTGCATGTGGATCTAAACCAACTGTTGGTTCATCAAGAAAAATTATGTCAGGGTCATTTATAAAAGCTAGTGCAACGGCAAGCCTTTGTCTTTGTCCACCCGAAAGTTGTTTAACAAGTGCTTTCTTTTTGTCTGACAACTCGAATAAATCGAGAACCTCTTGAATCGGTAATTTTCTAGAGTAAAGGGAAGTAAACAATTTCAAAGTCTCAATTACGGTCAAATCTTCAAAAAGAAAGTTCTCTTGAAAACATACTCCTATTCTATCTTTTACGTGTTTGTTTAAAGTATTGAACTTTCCAAAGTATATTATTTCTCCATCATCTTTTTGTCTAAGTCCCTCAATAATTTCAATAGTAGTTGTCTTGCCAGCACCGTTTGGTCCAAGTATTGAGATAATTTGTCCCGGAAAAAGTTCGAAAGAGATACCATCTACAGCTTTAACTGAAGAATAATATTTTTTCAAATTTGTTACCTGTAACACGGGAACTAATTGAGATTCACTCTTCAAAGATATCACCTCAGAGTTTTTTTATAATAGATTGAAGTTTACATTTTGGTAGTAGAGAATCAGATAAAAGGTTTTAAAAATTTTTTCGTTGCATACGCGCCGAGTAGTAGACCAGAAACTATAAAAAGCACATTAAGCGAGAAAAAATTAATGTTGTCTATCGATTCTATCCCGTAAACTTTTTGGAATAGTATGTGAACGTATCTTGGTGGCATAAGGTAAGAGAGAATTCTAAGAGACGTGGGCAAGAACGAGATTGGAAAATACACACCTGAGAAAAATATGAAAATTGTATAAAGAAGTGAAGATATACTTTGAGCTGACTTTGCAAATAACAAACTCAATAGTACTCCGATAGATAAATTAAGCATGACAGCAGATATTACAACCATTAAAAACAAAGGTAGATGATCGAATTTAACAAATAAATCTACCTTGTAGACGATTTTTGAAAGAAAGAGAATCAATATAGATGAAATAAGCCCAGTTAAAATTTGCGCACCCGAGCAGCTTAGTAAGAGAACCAATGAATTGACAGGTGTGGTTGCAAAACGCTTAAAAAGTCCATATCTGACGTAATTGGAAAATATACTTACACCTGCGTTCATACCAATAGAAAGCAAAGATATTGCCATTACTCCTATCATTATGTATTCAAGTTCGTTCATCTCCCTACGAAATTTCACAGACCTTTCCGTTATATCAAACACGCTACTTGTAGATTTTGCACTTAAGTATTTGTTTCTAAATAAAAATAATTCTGGTTCAGATTGTGAGATTGTGTTCAAATAATAAATATCTATCTTTCCATTTTTCGCAATAACAACAATATCTGCTTTCATTTTTTTTATATCTTGCAAACCGTATGGCTCTTGGCTGAGCTTAGTCCATGATTTGTTCTCCATGTAAAGTTCTCTATCTGAATAATATAACACTTTTGAACCGCTACTTTCCGTTCCGAAAATAGACCCAAATAAAAGCATAAAAACAATCGGGAGAATTAGATTTAGAACTAATGTAAACTTGTTTCTAAAATTCATGACAAAAAACGAATAAAACAATATTCATCAACTCCGTTCAGATAGGTTATCTCACTTAAAAATTCCAACAAAAGCAATTATAATTGCTATAATACTTATTAGTATCAAAATATTTTGTGTACTTTGCATTCTTGCGCGTTCTTGGCTTGATTTTTCAAGTTCTTGTTCCAAATACTTTGTTTTCTCTTCAAGCATTCTGATTCTATTAGCAGTTGTAGAAGCTTCATTTTTGTAGGATACTATGTGTAGATTTATAGTGTTATTCGATTTTTCTATTTGTTGCTCTAAGTTTTGGATTTTTTCCTCGAGTGTCTTGATACGATCTGTGGCATTCGATAATTCTTGTTTGTATGAAACTAAGGTATTATTTGTTTTTTCTACCTGTTGCTCTAAGTTTTGGGTTCTATTTTCAAAGCTGTCTTCAAGTGTCTTAATACGATTCAAAATGTTTGATACCTCTTCTTTGTACGAAACTAAATTGTTGTTCGATTTTTGTATTTGTTCTTCCAAGTTTTTGGTTTTATCTTCAAGCGCCTGAATATGATTTAAAATACTCATCACTTCTGCTTTGTAAGAGGATAATGTGTCATTTGATTTTTGTATCTGCTTCTCTGAATTTTCAATTTTTTCTTCGAGAGCTTTGATTTTGTTTAGAATGGCAGATAAATCCTCTTTGTAAGTGAGTGCTAGGTTTTTTAGGTTGATGTCCTGCTCTTTTAAATTGGTAGTTAAAACATTTGTTTTTTGTTCAAGTGTTTCTATAATTTTTGAGTTGTTATCTTGTAGGTTCAAAAGTTGCTGGATTGAATTTTCCAAATCTTTCTTCAATATGGACAATTTTTCGTTAAGCGAATCAAACTGTGTTCCTGAATGTTGCTGTAAATCGTTTAGTTGCTGTAGATATCTTGCGTTTTCACTCTCAATTTCATCAACTTTCATGGTAAGAATTTTTTCAAGTTTCTGGATTTCATCCGGAATTTTTTCAGAAAAGTAAGAGGTTTGAAGTTCCTTCACCTTAGTTATTTCCGATTCGAGAAAAATTGTCTTTTCCATAAGTTGTGTTAGGATATTTCTTAATTGCTCCAGATCCTTGTTTGGATATGAAAATTCATTAGTTTTTTTCTCTA
>JBCNVJ010000056.1:0-9904 GCA_039630255.1 Fervidobacterium sp.
TATATTTTAATTTTTATTAATATTTAACATTTTTTAAATTTAATAAAAAAAATAAACTATTTAAAACGACTCTATCGTGAAATCTTATATAAACATTTATCTTTCATACTTTATTCCGCCATTTAGTGAAATTGAATACGAAATAGTGAAGAATATAGATAATCAAATCTTATCGAAAGACCAAACAAGATCAGGTTTTGATGTATCAAAGGAAAGAATATACCTTGATGTTTTTCAAAAATTAAATGGAAGAGGAATAATAAAGTTGAGATTTTACTTGCCTGATGAGTATATAAAAGATTACTTGAAAAAAATAAATCTAAAAAGATACGATATGATAAATGGAATTAAATTGTTCGATGAAGAAAGTTTAAAACCTATTTTCCAATTCGAAAAGGAAAGAAAGAGTACTTTCTTTAGATCCACTGAAGCCTTTACAATGGAAGATGAACTAAGATTATTGAACCGTAAACTTGTTTTGTGGATTGATATTAGCTACGATTCAATAGTTTCTCCTATTATAATTTTATTTGTTCTCACCGTTTTTTCTGTTACCTATTTAATTGTCAAAATGGGCAAGTATTCAAATCACTTAGCCAAAGAAATAGAAAAAGTAGATGACACCATATGTGATTTTCAAGGAAACGTATGCGGTCAAAAGAAAGAAAGTGACATTGTTGAAATTGATAAAACACTCGATTTGTTAAAAAACACTTACGACCTGATTTGCCACCAAATCGAAGAACTACAAAATTCAAATGCTAGGATAGAAGAACTATACTCAGAAATTGAGACACTTTCAAATGAATTAAGAGATGCCTTCTTTGATTTCTCACAACGACTGGCAACTGTTGTAGAAGGTTACGAACAGGAGACATCAAAGCACATAAAACGAACGCAAGTTTTAACACGGATGATGGTCGAAAGACTGGAATTGCCAAAAGAATACAAAGATGAAATAGTGCAATACTCAACTCTACATGATATAGGTAAAATATTCATTCCACACGAAATTTTAAATAAAAATGGTAAGTTAACAAAAGAGGAGTTTGAAGAGGTAAAGAGACATACTGTATATGCCAAACGATTACTTGCACATCCAAGGTTCAAAGTTGCACTTAACATAGCCTTATTTCACCATGAAAATTACGATGGGACAGGCTATCCGCTTGGTTTATCGAAAGATGAAATACCACTTGAGGCAAGAATAGTTAAAATAGTAGACGTTTATGATGCGCTTAGGAGTGATAGACCTTATAAAAAAGCTTTTACACACGAGGAAGCAATTAAGATTATTACAAATGGCGATGGACGGGTTGAACCATCACATTTTGACCCAAAATTATTAGAGATTTTCCTGTCTCTGTCTGAACAGATTATGAGTTTGTACAATATGACTAATAATATCAACATCCTCATTTAGAAAGCAATTAACAGTTACACTGCTAACAACTTGATTTGTTTTGACACTCTTCAATTTTGCAAAATTGTTGTTTGAGATTGGATTTTTTATTTCCACATATTACCTGCTTTACAAATGTAACTTTGAGCCGGGTATAAAAGCTGTGACTGTATATTTCAATATTTTCTACCTGTCAGCTCATAAATTTCAGAGTATTTGATTATAACATCACAAGGAATTTGCAAATTTCTATCAGTAATAGCTTAAAAACAGTAGCCCGCTTTTGCGGGCTACGTAAAACAGTGGATTATATTTGATTTGTTTGATAAAATACTCTTTTTGGATATTCTTCGTTTTGCCTTGTCTTGTTGAATGACTTTACAGGCACTAAGTAACCAACTATCCTGATAAATTCATCTACTTTCTTTTTACCACACATTGGACATTTTAAACCGTAAAACGCATGTCCATCTTCACATACACTTATCTTATGGTTGAATGCAAAGTATACTACACCCATACTTGCAACAAGATTGACCATATTCCAAGCTTCTTCTTCACTTCTAAACGGTGAGTCTAAATTAATATGCAATATTGCTCCGCCTGATACCCTTTTATCATACATTCCAGAGTATCTTATCCTGTTTAACATATCAGTATTAGTCGTTAATGGCAACCATTGATTAGAGTATAGAACATATTCCGTATTGTACAATAACCTATCTTTTTGTGCAAGTGTAACAGCTGCCTTTTCAGCAGGAACTTGCTCAATGTTGAATGTAAAACCATATGTTTCAAAAGCATCATCATTTGTTTTAGCAATATATTCAAGCAAATCAAAAACAAATTGCTCGCCTTCTTTTGTATACTTAATTCCATCTATATCCTCATATGTTAGCCCAAAAATTTCACATGCTTCGTATAATCCATTTATACCAACTGTTCCATACTGACGATCCAAAGACATTAATCCTAAGCTATACAAAGGTAAAACTCCTTGCTCTATTCTTTCTTGAATTATACTTCTTATCGCTGCAAGTGTTTTGTGAACAATGCTGAGTTTTTCTTTCAATTTGCTCATAAACTCATCTTTTGTTTTGGTCTCTAATGCAATTCTTGGCAGATTTATCGTCACAACTTTAAACGAACCAATATTTAAATCAGAACCTCCAATTGAATTAGACATACCAGCCAATTTCTCAGGTCCCATTTTGAATTTGAGATTTTTTGTCGAACTTGTTAGTCTACAACACGATGCCACAGTGTCTATACTATCTGAAATATACCAATTTGTATCTTGCCATTTCAAATTAACTTTATTTATAAACCTTGCACTATCTTCATCAACAAACTTTCCGTCTTTGTACAAAAGTGAAGCTGTGAGAACTGGGAATGTGAACATTTGCTTTTCTCTTTCTTCACTGATCCAAAGCCAGTATTCTTTTTGTAATGCAATTATATCTTCCACATAATCGGTTATAAGTGTTCCATCCGGATATTTCTCACCTTCAAAGATAGTTCTGATATAATTTCTATCAAGATATGTAAAATTTGTATAAGGTGACTGAGTACCACGAATAGGTTGATTGATAGAATACGTAAATATCTGGAAATGCTGGTGTAGATATTGTTTTTCCTGACCTTTTGGAATAATACCAGCTTTGAGATCTTTATTGTAAAAGTATGCAAGCCAAACAAAAAAGTCTGGTAAGCCGACTGCTCCGGATTGCTGGTTGGATGCAAACATAACAAATTGTATTACATGTTGTATGAAAGAAGAAAGGTGTTTCGCAGGTACTGATTTAATGCTATCGATAAAAAACAACCCTTTTTCCACTATCAATCGCAACGAATAAGCATAGCAATACGGTTCGAATGCAGCATGATGCGCATCATGTAGATATATATCACCATAAATTTGATAGCTCAAAAACTTATCCGCATCCTGATTACCAAACAACTTCTTCATTCTTTCATATATGTAATAAAGTGAATAAAGCTTCGACCAGGGTTTAACAACTTCGTTAAAATATGTATAGACATTTGTGCTTCTTACATTTGCATTTGAATCTATCGATGAATTCAGTATTCCGTCATTGAAAAAGTGCTTTGTGAATTTAGTAATATCAAGCTGCCAATCTAGACCTTCGAGTTCTAAAAGTTTCTCTGGAGTTTTTTTGAGCTTTTCAACAAAATCAGGAGAAAAACTCATTAATGATAAAAAATTTAATAATTCTGACATACTTTCTCCCCCCATTCTATCAAACTTTGCAATATTGGAAGCAACCTATCTCTTGTTATGTAAATTTGATTTTTTGATGCAGGAAATGAACCTGTATCATATTCTTTGACATACTTTCCAAGTACGAACTCATCAAAATAATCCAAAGGGATGTCTAAATAAAGTAACTGTTTGAAACTTCTCCAAGTATACAATATAGTCCTTACGCTTTCTCCATATTTCTCTTTTACAAACTTTGCAAGCAAATATGCTATTTCTCTATTTATTTTTGTCAAAGGTTCACCGCCGAGCAAAGCAAGGGATATAACTTTGTGTGAAACTAACAGATGTTCAATTTTTCTATCCAAAATTTTTAGAAGATGAGAAAATTCAACTTTGTAAGCACTATCAAATTTCCAAGTTTCCGGGTTGTGACAACCAATGCACTTAGGAATAGCATCACAACCTTGGAAATAAACGCTAACCGAAGGTAAATTTGGATGATCTCCATAAGTCACCCTCACGCTTCTGATAAGCCCAAAAGAGTTACCAAGCTCTGAAAATGTCATAAATTCTCCTCCTCGAGAAGTCTTCTTGATAACTTTATATTGTGTTTTTGATAATATATACCACTATATATAGTATCACAAATGGACCGGAAAGTCAATGGTAAAAATGAAAAAGGATTATGGTAGAATTATAAATTAGAAAAAACGGTTAGGCCTTTAAATCTATTTCGAAGATCAAAACCGGATCATAATCATTTGGAGGGAAAGATCCATGATAAAGTCACCGGCTGAGTTAGTGCGTGAGAATCCAAATTGCAACTATTTTATCTCTGCTTCCGCAGGTACTGGAAAAACTTATACACTCACAAATTACTATATGGGTATTCTCGAATATTGGGAGAATTATAACAAACCTGATATTGTCGACAATATTTTGGCTGTAACATTCACTAATAAAGCAGCAAATGAGATGAAAGATAGAATTATGAACAAAGTAAGAGAGAAAATTCAGACAACATCAAATATTTATTGGCAGCGTGTTTATTCAAATATGTCTCGTGCTATTATTTCAACAATAGATAGTTTATGCAGAAGGATATTAGTCGAACAAAATATAACCGCTGGTGTTGATCCAAATTTCAAGGTAATAAACGAGCTTAAGCAGATGAAAATAATAGATAATGTTTCAAAATATGCCATAGAAGTTGCTTTTCAAATATATGAAGATGTCGATGTTAAATTTCGACAAACGCTTCCAGTAGAAAGAAGGAAAAGACTGGAAAGTTATGTTTCTGAACTAAAGCAAAATAAGGAAGCTATATTTGAACTTTTCAAGAGACTGGAAAATATCGACACTGTTAAAAAACATATAGCAAACGTTGTGAAAAATTGGCGAATAGAATTAAACTATTCTAAGATAAGCGAGAGACTTCTAAGTTTATTTAAAAAAGTTGGAACATCGTTGAACGTTTTCAGGCTAATGTGTCTAATTGCTGTAGAGCTATACGAAGCAGAGACTCTCGATAATTTCGAATATGACTTCAAAGGCACACTTGATAAAGTTATAAGTTTACTCCAAAAAGAAGAACAAGTTAGGAAACAATATCAAGAAAGGTTCAAATATATTATCGTTGATGAATATCAAGACACAAATGATTTACAAAGAATGTTATTTGAGATGCTCCATACAGACAACAATTATGTTTTTTATGTAGGCGATAGGAAACAATCGATATATAGATTTCGTGGTGCTGATGTATCAGTGTTCATTAAGACTATGAATGAATTTGAAAAAAAACAAAAAGATAGTCCAGAAAAATATAAAATTCTTTCTTTACAAACGAATTTTCGTTCACACAAGGATTTAGTAAAGTATTTCAACTATGTTTCTAAAGAAGCAATATTTTGTTCGAAAATAAGATCTGATTCGCCGTGTTCAAATCCAGAAGATGAAGTTAATGGTGTTAATTATTACGAAGTTTTCAGACTCAGATTTCCGGAATTGTACGATAAACTTTTCTTTTTGGATGACGACATCTCAAATGCAAACAACCAAGGTTGTGAGAATGAAACACTTCCACAAGTTAACTTGGAAGAAAGTCATAATCTTCGTAGAGTTGTTTATATGTGTATAAATGATGGAGAAAAGCTTAATAATAATACCTACATGGAGGCTTTGTTGGTAGCAAAAGTGATTAGCGAGTTAGTGGGCAAGGAGATGACGTTTTTTGAAAAAGACTCTTCCGGATTAAAACCTGTAAAAAGAAAGATCACTTATAAAGATATAACCATTCTTTCCTACAAACTTAGCAGTGTAGAGGACACATACAAAGATGTGTTTGCAAAGTTTAATATACCATTGTACGTTGTTAAAGGAAGAAGTTTTTACAAAAGACCAGAGATCAAATCAGTTATAAGTGCGCTGAATGTTATTCAAAATCCAAACAATAATTACAACTTCATGGAATTTTTCTTCACACCATTTTTTGAAGATACCAAAGTTAAAGATTCTTTCGATAAGTTTAAGGTATTCCACAAAATAGTCTCTAAAGCAAAAGAAATCAAGGATAAAGAAGGAACATATTCGTTATTCCAAGCAGCAAAGGAACTCTCAAACTTAGGTTCTTTACCAAATTATGTCTCAGAGATGATACAACTTATTCAAAAGTACGACGAAATGAAATATTTCCTAAGACCAGCAGAGGTCATGAAAAATTTTATCAAAGAGAGCAATTATCTAACTAAAATTGCTAAATTCGAGGGTTCTGAACAAAAACTAAAAAATGTAAAGAAATTGATGGACCAAGCAGCCGAATTCAATCAACAAGCTAATTCGTTCCTTGAGTTGACAAGACTGTTTGAGAAAATAACTGACTTGCAAGAAATGGAAGCTTCCCAGGTATCCGAAGAAAATGATGTAGTAAAGATGATGACGGTGCATGCCTCAAAGGGTCTGGAATTTAATATAGTGTTTTTGATTGGAAATAGCGAATCGGAGAAAGATGAGGAAAATGTTATGTTTCCGGTAAGTGATGATGGTGATGGTAGGTATCTGCACATAAAACGATTTTTGGATAAATTCAAGGACGAAATTAATAGTGACAGTGAAGAATATAAAGAACTTACAAAACAACTCGAAGCGGAAGTCATCTTTGATGAAACGGAGTTGCTTAGAAAAATGTACGTTGCAATAACACGTGCTAAGGATATGCTATTTGTAGTTTTACTACCCGATGGCAATAAAAGCAGGGCATTAACGGCGAAAAAAATTTTCGAAAGAGAACAGGATGATGAACATAGAATGTTAATAAATATCAGTAAGAATTTCTTAGAAGAAATAAATTTAAAATCCCAACAAGATAATAAATATCCCAAAGATGAACAAGAGATTCTGGATGAAGCTATTGTTGAAAAACAGATAAGCGATCTTTCTGAAATGGCATACAAAAGGTACATATCCCCCACTATCCTTTCCGGTATTTTAGACGAAAAAAGTGATCTTGAAATTGATCATGAAAATTTGGAAGAAGTAAATGAATCAGAGAATCTCATAAGTTATTCATCCAGAATATCAGACAAGTTATCCAAATTCTTAGAGTCTTCTTCTGAGATTTTGGAAGGTAAACAGATTCACAGAAAACTTATGAGTGTGAATGAATACAACCAGATTGTATATCTTGCACAAACTGGTCAAATACCTCAAGGGATTTTGAAAGTCCATATATTAAAAGAATTATTTGAAAATAGTAAGGTATTATCAGAATGGCGACTTGCCAAACACTTTGAAGTAAACGAAAAAAAATATGTACTTTTTGGAATACCTGATAAAGTTTTTTTTAAGGATAACAAAATCTATGTCGTTGATTTTAAGTGTACTTATCTTAGTTGGGGAACATTAGAACTAGAAAAATTTATATTTCAAATGCAATTTTACATGTATCTTTTGAAAGACTTTGGAAAAGTGGAACGTGGTTATATTGTAAATACAAAGACCGGCTGGGTTGTTACTGTAGAATGTCCGGATGAAAAATTTACAGAGCAAATCGCTGAAAAAATCAGATTGTTTGAATCAACTGAGGTGGTGATTTAACAGTGGAAAAAAATAAAAAAGCCCTCGTCATTCCAGTAAATAACAAACACTTTGATTTGATAGTATCTCAAATACAACAAATTTATTTAGAGAATCCTTTCGATTTTCTTTTCATAGGTCCAACTGGTTTCTACACACGCCAAATTGCAGATAAAATGGCTCAGAATATAAGCAAGACGTTAAATAGAAACGCGTTTTTAGTCATAAACCAATACGTTACCGAATTGCTGTTGCAAAGCAACTATGATGCCGAAGTACTCGATAGAGACTTTTATACAATTTACATATCAAAAATTATTGAAGAAATGTACGAAGAAGCAAGAAAAAACGAAGATAACGTTGATAACCAAAGGATTCTGCTTCTAAGGACTTTGTCAAAATCGAACACGATCATTCAATATATTGTAGAGATATTTGAAAAACTTTGGGAATTAGAATTGTACGGTGAACAAATAGAAACGACTGGACATTACGCTCTTGTTCAAAGTATCTTAAATGACGAAAGCACATTTGCACGAATAATAAGAGATATAGTTACAAACATAAAACAGGCAGTAAAAATGCTGCAGTCAAGAAGTGTTTACGACCCGATTAGTGTGTACAATTGGTATATTAATAATGCAAAGCATATAGAAAAGCAAAGGAAATATCTTGTAATAAGTGGCTTTTTCGATATGCCACTTTTAATACAAAAAGCTTTAAAAGAGATGATTGAAAAAAGCGAAAATGTTATCTTCTTTGTTTGGCAAAAAATAGAAGACGAACCGTTTGAGACTCTCAGAGAAATATACAATTTTCTTGAAGAATTGAATTTCCAATTTGACTACACACTTTGTCCAGAAGAGAGTATCAGTGTTAAGAAGCTTTTAGAAAAAAACGATATCTCTTGCGTGGATACAGAAAATGTTTACTTTCAGTACCAATATATTGTTAAAGAAGTCAAAAAATTGCTCTTGGATGGAGTAAAACCAGAAGATATAGGTATTGTCGTTCCTAATTCAACCATTAGCTTGCGGATAATGGATGAATTCGAAGAAGCAAAGATCCCATACAGATACAGTGGAAAAAATTCGCTTGTGGAGAGCCAAATTGTTAAAATTTTATTACAACCATTAGTAACTATTGAAAACAACTATAATAGTGAGGACTTGCTCGCCTTGATAGAATCTCCATTGTTAGAAATTAAAAAAAATTCCAACAAAGAAGACACACTTAATATGACCCAATCTTCGCTTGTCCAAAAAAGAACTCTCACAATGGACGAGATAGAACAACTGTTTAAAGAATACAATTATTTTTCAATAAACCTAACACCATCTGAAATGAAGGACAAAGAAAAAAGGCACGAAGTTTATTTCAAAAATCTCAACGAAGATATTGAATTTCTGAAGGAAAAGTTGAAACAAAATGAGCAAGAATTTGACGGTGAAGAAAGTGAAGATGATGAAGAGATAGATGTAATGGCTTCGGTAAAGGAACGATTAGAAAAATTGGAGAATTTTAAACATATAATGGAAAGAACTTTCGAAATATTAGATGATATACATGAAAGTAGAAAAAACGATGTGGACTTTTTCGATTGGTATAGAGATTTTATCAAGAAATTTATAGACTCTAACGACACGCTCATTAAACTTGACAAAACCAAGTCTTCCTATCTAACTTTTTCAACTATTAAGAGTCTTGGAAAGGAACTGAATGCGTTTTCTAAATTTATTGAGGTGTTGAACAAGTTAGAAATGTACATAAAAAAACTAAAAGAAAGCAATATTGTGAAAGAACTTAAGAGCTGGGATAGGATATTTAAATTTCTCCAAGTACTTCTAAACTCAGGTGGTTATAGGGACACATTTAAATCGGCTAATGTAATTGATATTATTGACATATCAACAGCAAGGTTCGTAACAAAGAAGTATAAATTTTTTGTGGAATTCACTGATGACTACTATCCTTCGATAAACAAGATAAATCCTCTCTTGTATAGAACAAACAACGAACGTTCAAAGATATACGACGTACTTGAAAATAACGAACGTAGAAACGTGATCTTATCTTTCGTCTTTTCTGAGTGTGCAAAGTTGTTATTTCCTCGTGCTACAAACACTGGTGAAGAGCTTGTCAGATCAAAGTATATCTCCGAATTTTGTAACGTCTACGAGCAAGCAACATTCACAATAAACGAT
>JBCNVJ010000057.1:0-2735 GCA_039630255.1 Fervidobacterium sp.
CTTCGTATTTGACTGATGTGGTAACATAATATTCTCCACCAACTTCGTAATTTTGCACTACAGAATTAACACCGTACACATATCCTTTTTTCGTTCTTAGAACGTCCATCAGCCTACAGTTGAATGCTCCACTACCGTAAACTCTGTTAGCCATCAAAAAGTCTATTCTTTCGGGAAATTTTGCATCAAAGAATTCATATCCCATTACAAGATAAGCTTGTGTTGAAGAAGATCTGTCAACAACAAAAATCTTACCATAAGGTGGTGTGTATTTGTTAGCTTTAAAGTTTAGCTCTTCGGTTGTTGTTGGTTTCCAGCTGGCGAAGTACTGATTAATTAAGTTTTTGACTTTTGTCTTATCAAAATCACCAGCTATTGAGAGAACTATTCTATTTGGTGAAATAGAATTTTTATAAAATTGCTCTACAAGTAATGGGGTAAAAAGACTGAAATTTTTCAGTTGTAGTTCGTAATTTGCTGAAAATGAATAAGGATGATCCTCACCATACAAAGCAGTGTAAAAATATCTATTGGCAAGTCCCTTTTCTTGAGTCTTTGCTTGGTTTAAACTTTGTATAAACTCTCCTCTGATTCTTTCAAAATTTTCGCCTAAGAATTCTGGATTAATCAGCTCGTCAGATAATATGTTCAATAAATCCTCAAGATCTTCGGAAAGACAGGAGGCTATTATTTCATAATAATCGTTTTTTGCAGACATCGATATAGAAACACTATTTAATTCCTTTTCTTTTGCAAGTGTCAACTCATCTCTGTTTTTTGTAGAAGAGTTCATGAGCGATAACATAAAAGAAGATACACCAGCACTTTCCTTGGTTTCATTAAGCATACCGTACTTTACATAGCCTTTTATCTCAACGATTGGCAGTTTATGATCTTCTGCTATATACACTACCATACCGTTTGGAAGTTGTATTCTTTCATACTGGGGTATAGGAATCACTGGAACTTTATTCTTTGTCCCGGCAAGCTGGTCAAAAAGTTCCGGTGTGAATTTTATCGAAAAGGCAAGTATGGATATTACAACTAAGAAAAATATCGAAATTTTCAAATACCTCATCTTTATCCCCCCAATGTTATCTGTTAGGTACTATGTAACCTAAGTATCTATTTTTTGGTAAGAAATATTCTTTTGCTACCCTTTGTATATCTTCACTTGTCAATTTAGCTATATTCTCTATTTGTTTTTTGTAGAACAAAGGATCATCGTACCTTAATGCCCCCAAGATTACTTCTTCAGAAAATTCTTTTATATCCTTTAAACGAAATATTATATTTTTCAAAAGTGTTTTTTTAACCTTTGTCAATTCTTCTTCACTGACCCCTTCTTTTACTATCTTTTCAAGTTCCTTATCCATTTCTTGTTTGATCAAATCCAAATCTGCTTCTTTGTATCCAAAAGCATACACAAGTGCATAAGAAGGTATTCTCAAATCGTTAGTGAAACCACCGCAACCGAGTATCAAACCTCTGTTGTAGTAAAGCTCGTTCTTAACTCTTGAACTTTCACTGTTAAGCCATATATCAAGAAGTGCGTTTATAGCCGGAATATCTGGATGATCACCTCGTGGTATGTTGTACAGTTGCAGCATTAATGCAACTTTTGTGAGTTTGGGTAATCTAATTACCTTTTCACCTTCAAACTGTGTAGTCTTATACTCTGGTCTTTTGATTTCCATTGGTTTATAATCACCAAAATATTTTTCAACGAGCTTTATGGCTTCGTCTGAATTAACATCACCTGAGATAGCTATTATGGCATTATTTGGTGCATAGAACATCTCGTAAAAACTTCTTATATATTCATGAGTCATATTACTTAAATCATTCATCCAACCAATTATAAAATGACCAAGTGGAGTTTTCTCAAATGCCTTTGCTTGCAATTCTTCCCAACCGGACTGAATGTAGTTATTTTCTATTGATTGTCTACGTTCTTGCTTTACAACATCCAGTTCTCTGTAGAAATCTTCTGGATCAATTTTCAAATTTCTCATCCTATCCGCTTCAATTGCAATAGCAAGTTCCAATTTTGCCGATGGAACAACTTCATAGTAAACTGTGTAATCATAATAAGTACCTGCGTTATTTTCACCACCTACAGATGTGATAAGCTCATCTAACTTTCCTTTTCCCAGAGCTTCCGTACCATTAAACATCACATGCTCAAGCAAATGAGCAGCCCCTGTCCTACCCTCTAACTCATCTATAGAACCGACTTTGTACCAGATCTCAAATTTCACAAGCGGTACCGTGTGATCTTCAAACACGTACACCTGCAAACCGTTGGAGAGTTTGTAATATTTGTAATTAACTGTTGGAACTTCGAGTGCGAGTAGTAGAGTTGAAACAAAAACCAAAAGTAAATACAAAACTTTCCTACTCAAAGTAACCGCCTCCCCTACCTTAAAATATGGAATTAAATTGAACAGAAAGCACAAAAAAACTCAGCTACTTGTTTCAAGAAAAAATAGCGAGCTTTAAACACTGCATCAGAAAAACAAAAAGAAAATCCACAAAAAGCAAGCAATACTTTGCCTGTTTTGAAACATTAGACATGTAAATTCTTTAATATCACTTAATAAGCTGATTTTGCATAAAAATGATAAAATCCTGTTCATCATGCAACTGATTTTTGTTAATCTTTCATACTTTTAAATTTATTATAAAGGTTAATCTCACAAATTTAGTCTTTTGTCAACCAGGAAATTCAAAGA
>JBCNVJ010000058.1:0-1957 GCA_039630255.1 Fervidobacterium sp.
CACTTAATGTGTTAAAAAACTTGATCTATACTGAGCCCTATCAACTCTGTGTTTAAAGCCTTAAATTCATCATACCTTTTTTGAAATGCAACAAATTCTGTCGTACACACCGGTGTGAAGTCTGCCGGATGGCTGAAAAGTACAACCCACTTACCTTCGTAATCCTTAGGAAAGTTTATAACACCATGAGTAGTCTTCACACTAAATTCTGGTACCTTATCTCCTATAAGCGGTAAACCCATATACATCCCTCCTGTAATAAAATGATTTTAGATACATTCTTATTTTATACTTAATACAAATAAATACAATAATCAAAACGTAACTATTGCGTTAACACAGAATTTATATAACTAAAGAAGCGCTATTAAGTTGTTTATAGAGTTTATGCATTCAATTGGAAGCTTATCATATCCTTGATTTTCGGTTTCTTTTGTTTTTATAAACTCGACACGTTTTTCAAGAGAAATTTTGACCAATTCTCTGTACTCGTATTCAGAGATTTTTGTTTCGAATCCTGGAATCTCTATTACCTTTAATCCACCAAACCAATCAACGAATTTCGCACTTTTTTCGACAATTTTTTCTATGATTTCCAAGGTCAGTTCTTTCGGTACCTTTTTGTTCAAATAAAATCATGTGTTAACTATGTAACATTCAACGCCCTTTTCAAATAACTTTTTAAACTTCTCATAGTCTTCTGCCAAAGGATACGTTCTAAACGGATTAGCGTAAGGTTCAAAAACAAGAGCCTCAGGATCTACACCTGGGAGTAATTTTTCAGCTGAGGTTCTTTTTGTTGCAAGTGTAGCTCCCATTGTGGATGCAAGGATAGGATCTTCTATTTTCACAATAGGTGGTAACACATGATCTTTCATTATCCAAAAGATTGCGTTTACAGGCTCATCAATTTTATCTACCCTGTTTGGTGACCAAAGTCTAGACTTAATTGCTCTACCATTTCCATTTCGAATATCTTCCATCACTGGAACTATCCTTCCCGCTTCATCCAATGTAGCACCACAATTTTGAATTGTAAGCAAATACTTGTTATCTTCGCTGGTTAGTGGATAATCCGAAGTCTTGTCAAAATAAGAAGGCTCCAAAGCTATTGATGAAAGATCTTCTAAGTTTATAACAAGTGCATCATCGTGCAGTACAGTTATGTTGTACCTTCCCCTGTGTTTTGCGTGAGTTAAAGTCGATTTCCCAGAACCTGATAATCCAAAGAAAGCAGCTACAAAAACGTTGTTATCGAATTCGTACTTCTTTAATCCACCATGACATGCAACAAAACCTTGTCTGTTTCCTATGGACCAACCAAGTGTGAGTGTCCCTTTCTTAAATTCTCCAAAATATCTCAATCCAAGTAATGCTGCGCAGTTGTTCCTTGGATCAAACAATGCAAGACCACCAGGGAATTCGTGATGTTGCCAATCTGGGTCTGTAAAGATATATATGTCTGGTTCACCGAGTATCTTTGAATTTTCGTACATCAGAGAATATTCAGGCGTTAAGTCCTGAAAGTTCAATAACCAATTATACACAGTATTTTCAAAACCCTCAGGTATCAAAATATGGTTTTTCACCATGAAATCCGGGTGAAGTCCTGTATAACTAATGGCATGATACAATTTTTTATACCTAGTACCATAAATTGCCTCTCTAACGACTTCAGCAAAGTAATCTTCGCTTACGCCAGGAATCCCTATTATCTTCCGTGCTCCAGCAAATCTTCCAACAGTAGCCCCATCGTTAAATATTAAAATCTTTGTACCTTCATCCAGGTTTAGAAGTTCCGGCTTGTAAACAAACAAATCAGTTACTATAGTTCCTTGAGCATTCACAGCTTTCTTATAAGCTTCCTTCCTTGAAGTTACTACTTCCACATTGTTTCCGTAAAAAGCACTTTCAATAGTCGTTCTTAGCTTTGAAAAATTGCTTTTATTGACTTCCG
>JBCNVJ010000059.1:0-2927 GCA_039630255.1 Fervidobacterium sp.
GAGGAAATTAAACCTAAGCTACCAGAAAATCTGTTTACACCAAGTCAATTGGAGTACATATCCAGGAAAAATGATGTTGCAATAATTTTCATAACAAGGATATCTGGTGAGGGTTATGACAGAAAAGCTGAAAAGGGAGATTATTATTTATCAGACGATGAATTTGAACTAATTAAAACTGTGTCTGGAGCATTTCACGGATCCGGCAAAAAGGTTGTTGTTGTGTTAAATATAGGTTCCCCCATTGAAATAGAGAGTTGGAAAGAAATGTGCGATGCAATAGTACTTGTATGGCAGCCTGGACAAGAAGCAGGTAGAATCCTTGCAGATATTATAACGGGAAAGGTTAATCCATCTGGCAAGCTGCCAACTACATTTCCAAAGGATTATACCGACGTCCCATCCCGATCATTTCCTGGTGAACCTCTTGATAATCCTGTGATCGTAACCTACGATGAGGGTATATACGTTGGATATAGATACTATGATACCTTTAGAATTAAACCAAGTTTTGAATTTGGTTTCGGACTTTCATATACAAAATTCGAATACAGTAAGCTAAGGCTATACAAGGATGGTTCTTCTATAGCTGTTCGTTTTGACATCAAAAATGTTGGAAATAAACCAGGAAAAGAAGTAGCACAACTTTATGTCAGGGCTCCAAAAAGCTTGATAGATAAGCCTTACCAAGAGTTAAAGGGATTTCACAAAACAAGATTATTGAATCCTGAAGAGGTAGAGACAGTAGAAATAATACTACCTATAAGCGAGCTGGCTTCTTTTGATGGAAACAAATGGATTGTTGAGGAAGGAGAATATGAATTCATAATTGGAGCTTCGTCGAGAGATGTTAGGTTGAAAGGTTGTTTAAAGCTGTAACATCTTGGAGGTGTAATTATGGGGCATATGTTTTTCGTAAAGAATATAGTGTTTTTATTTGTTACCGCGTTGTTTTTGATCTTACCATACAACACGTTGGAGGCGCAAAGTGTGAATATTGATATTAATGATTCAAGGTGGAAGTTAGTATGGGCTGACGAATTTGATGGGAAAGAGCTTGATAGAAACAAATGGAAATACGATATAGGGAATAATAATGGATGGGGTAATAATGAACTCCAATATTATACTGAAGGCAAGAATATTAAGATAGAAAACGGTATGCTGATAATTGAAGCAAGAAGAGAAGATATAAAAGAATGGAATCGCGTTTACAATTACACGTCTTCAAGAATAAAGACTGAAAGTCTTTTTTCGGTCCAGTATGGCAAGATAGAAGCAAGAATTAAGTTTCCATATGGCAAGGGATTATGGCCTGCTTTTTGGATGCTTGGTTCAAATATCAGGTATGTAGGATGGCCTATGTGTGGTGAAATAGATATTGTTGAATTCTTGGGACATGATAAGTGGACTGTTTTATTGTACAATTCACGGTCCTGGATACAATGGAAGTAGGGCTATATCGAAAAGTTTAAGACTTGATGCGGTAAAAGACAAATCATTTGTGGATGAGTTTTATACATATGGAATCATTTGGAATGAAAGGGAAGTAGTGTGGTACGTCAACAACAAAATTTACCATCGTGTCCAAAAAGATAATCTGGAAAATCAAGGAAAAATCTGGGTATTTGACCAACCTTTTTTTATCATACTAAACCTTGCTGTTGGTGGGAATTGGCCAGGGTATCCAACATTTGAAACACCTTTCCCAGCGAGAATGTACGTTGATTATGTGCGTGTTTATCGGTTTGAGAGTGAATAAATTGTACTAAGGAGTGATTAATTTGTCAAATATCCGCGAGGTTGCCAAGCTTGCTAATGTTTCGATAGCTACAGTATCACGTGTGCTTAATGGAAGTGACAAGGTATCTCCGGAAACTAGGAAAAGAGTGTTAAACGCGATGAAAAAATTAAATTACAAACCATCCTTTTCATTTAAGGATACAGCTACAAAGCTATTACACACGATAGGCGTGCTAATGCCGGATATTCGAGGATACCATTACAGTGATATAGTAATGGCCATTGAGGAATACGCTTATTCTAAGAATTTTGATATCATGCTTGCACTTCCTAAATGGGAAGCAAATATAGAACAGCACGTACTTGACCAATATTTTCGTAGAAAGGTTGATGGTATAATTCTTGGTGAGTTGTTCTCTGGTCAGAAAATTGTTGAGAGGTTTAAAAGAAGTGGTGTACCAATTGTTGTAATCGACTTTCGCGTGGATGAGATAGACTTTGACGTGGTGAATGTAGATAATGTGACAGGTGGTTATTTAGCTATAAAATATCTCTATGAAAACGGACATAGGAATATTTTGTTCATACCGGGCCCGGAATTATCACCAGCAGCAATGGATAGGGAAAAGGGGATTCGAAAATTCCTTGACAAAGTATTAAGAAAAGAAGAAGTCAAAATATATTTTGGAGAGCATCGTGGATACAACTCAGAACATGGACGAGTTAGTGTAGAACGGCATTTAAATAAACACGGCTTGAATTTCACCGCAATTTTTGCTGTTAACGATTGGACAGCGCTTGGTGCGATTGATGCATTAAAAGATTATGGAATAAAAGTTCCAGATGAGGTTTCTGTAATTGGCTTCGATGATGCACCCTTTGCCCAATACACAAATCCGAGATTGACAACAATTATGCAACCTCGCTGGGAAATGGGAACTACTGCCGCACAGTTGTTAATAGAACGAATACTCGAAAGACATGTTAGACTTCCCAGGAACGTTATTTTGCCGACAAAAATAATTGAGCGAGAATCAGTTAGAAAAATATCTTAAAAATATCCCCGAACTTGGGTTTGTGTCTAAATCCTTAGTTCGGGGCTTATTTTTTTCTTTGAAGTTTTTCCGCAGTGATTGTTGCTACATATTTTTGATTGTCTATTTCTACTTCGTATTCTAAAGTAA